>JBBJOD010000032.1:0-16537 GCA_037721715.1 Chitinophagaceae bacterium
CCAGCAATGAATTATAAACAATTGTAGCTTAAGTCAACGACATTGATTCACCATTCACCATTCATCACTCATCATCCATCATTCACCATTGACCATTCACCATTGACCATTCACCATGCATCACTTATTTCAAAACCTCCTCCTGCTCCTGCCTCCCAAGCCCAAGGCTCCGAGCAAACTCCTGGTGATGATGCCCGCAGCAGTTCTTCCTACCTGGCGAACAACGGAATTATCCAGTACCTGTTCAAGCGTTGATTTTTCCTCTTTACCGGCACGGGCTTTAGTTTTTAAAACCTCCGCTGATTTTTCTTCCGCTTCATTTAATTTTTCGTTCAACATTTCATAAGCGCTCTCGCTGTCGGTGGTTTGATTGTATTTAGCAACCATTTTTGATTTAGCGGTGAGTGCGTCGATTTCTATCTCGGTTAATACATCCATGCGACTACGTGGTGTGCAAAGCATTGTATGCACCAATGGAGTAGGTATGCCCTTTTCATTAAGCAAAGTCACCAGCGCTTCACCAATACCCAATTGAGTGATGAGTTCGTTTGTTTTATAGAAATTGGATTCCGGGTAGTTTTCGGCAGTCTGCTTGATAACTTTCCTATCAACAGCGGTAAACGCTCTTAAAGCATGCTGCACTTTTAAACCCAACTGGCTGAGAACGCCTGCGGGTATATCAACAGGATTTTGTGTGATAAAGAAAATACCAATGCCTTTGGAACGTATCAATTTTATAATGGTTTCTATTTGTTGAAGCAGGGCGCTGCTTGCCTCCTGGAAAACCAGGTGCGCCTCATCGATAAAAAGCACCAATTTGGGTTTATCAAGATCACCTTCCTCCGGACAGGTGGCATACAATTCAGCCAGCAATTGCAACATAAAAGTCGAAAACAATTTAGGCCTGTCCTGCAATTCTGTTACTCGTAGGATGTTGATCATCCCGCGTCCGTCGTTACTGATATGCATGAGGTCATCCACTTCAAAACTTTTTTCGCCAAAAAAAACATCTGCGCCCTGTTGTTGCAATTCCACTACTTTTCTTAGTATGGTTCCGGTAGATGTAGTGGAGATCTTTCCATAATTCTTTTCCATTTCTGCTTTGCCTTCTCCTGAAACAAACTGCAGCACTCGTATAAAGTCTTTAAGATCAAGTAATGGTAATTTATTGTCGTCGCAGTATTTAAATATCATGGCAAGCAAGCCGCCCTGGGTATCATTTAATCCTAATATTTTACTTAGCAGCACCGGTCCAAACTCGGTAACGGTGGCGCGTAAACGAATGCCCTTGCTCGCATTTAACGTCATGAATTCCACCGGGTATGCTGCGGGGTGGTATTCCATGCCTATCAATTTATACCGCTCATTAATTTTTTCATTTATTGCCCCCACTGCAGCAATTCCGCTTAAGTCGCCTTTTATATCCATCATCAACACCGGCACACTGGCATCGCTCAGGCATTCGCCAATCATTTGCAGTGTTTTTGTTTTCCCGGTACCAGTTGCTCCCGCTATAAGGCCATGGCGGTTTAGTGTACGCAATGGCAACATGATATCAGCTCCGGGTACAACTTGTCCATCCAACATGCCAATGCCAATCTTAGCGGATTCTCCTTTGAAAGTATATCCGCCTTTTAGTACTTCCAAGAATTTTTCAGTATCGGGCATGCTTAATTTTTAAATGAAAGTTAATGGATTAGTTGGAAATCATTAGAGAAATGATTCACTCAGAAGCATGGAATCGCAAATAACTTGACCGAATATTTCATCTTTTCTATTAGCCAATGTAACCAGACGAGGTTACATTACCGCAAAGAGAATTCGTTCGAGTTAACCAGTGCAATCAACTGCTTTCCGTTGAGCACCTGAACGAACAGGAGTTTTGATCTTGTAAATAATTGTCAGCAATATATACCTGTCATCTATAAAGTGGATACCGTTTACCAGGAACCTGGCAAGTTTTCCAGGGCCAGCAGGTTTCCGCCTTCTCACAAGTCTTCTTCTCTCTCAAGCATAAGAATCGCACTCTGCGGAACAATAAAATATTTGTCACCAGCATACATCACTTCTGTTGCACCGCTTACCAAAAATATGGCGAGATCGCCTTCACGAGCCTGTAATGGAATGTATTTTACTTTTTCTTCTTCATTTTTCCAGGATTCATCCTCACCGGGCATCGGTATGGCATAACCGGGACCTGCCTTAATCACATAGCCTTGCTGTACTTTCTCCTTCTCTTGCACCCCCGGTGGAAGAAATAAACCACTATCAGTACGTTCATCTCCTTTTGCAGGACGAATAAGCACCCGGTCTCCTATTACAATCAGTTTTCTAAGTTTACTTTCCTGTGTTATCCGCAACGCCATAATTATTTATTAGTGGTACAAAACTAAGAAATGCAAACCTGATATCAGGCAATCCCAGAGAATTCCTTTTGTATCTTAGGGATTCCCTTTACCACTCCTTATATGTCCTGTAAGCAGTAATAAATATCTTTAACAAAATCTTATTCACACATTGAGATACAAGCTGAAAGAATTAACTTTAATTTGAAATAAATAAAATAAATATGGAAGGTACGAAAGCTAAAATATTGTTATGTGAAGATGACACCAACCTGGGATCTGTGCTGAAAAACTACCTCGAATTGAATGACTATGAAGTGGTACTTGAGCGGGATGGAAGGCTGGGCCTTGCTGCTTTTCAAAGAGAAAAATTTGAGCTTTGCCTGCTTGATGTTATGATGCCAAATATGGATGGGTTCACAGTTGCGGAAGAGATCAGAGATGTAGACCCTGATATCCCGTTGTTCTTTTTAAGCGCAAAGACCATGAAAGAAGATATCATCCAGGGATATAAACTCGGCGCAGACGATTATATCACTAAGCCTTTCGACAGTGAAGTATTATTAATGAAGATCAAGGCGATCCTTAAACGCAATGAAGAGCAGAACCGCGAAAACACCAATTTAGAATATGACCTGAGTACCTATCACTTTAATCCAAAACTCCGGGAATTAAGTCATGGCGGCCAGACACAAACTTTATCGCCGAAAGAAAACGAGTTGCTGAAAATGCTGGCAGAACACAAAAACGATCTTTTACCCCGCGAGCAGGCGCTGAAGAGAATATGGGGTAGCGATACCTATTTCAATGGTCGCAGCATGGATGTATACATTGCGAAATTGCGCAAATACCTAAAAGATGATCCTAATATAGAAATTGTAAATATACACGGAAATGGGTTTAGGCTTGTTGTGCCAGCCGCCGTTTAACAGTGAAACTGTTCCACCAGAAGAGCCCGGCATTTAATCAGTACCGGGCTCTTGTATTAAAACAATAAGTGATCGCCACTCTTGATAAAAGGTTTCTTACGCAGATGCTCATACGCTTTGGCCGTCACTTCCCTTCCGCGTGGTGTGCGCATCATAAACCCTTCCTGTATCAGGAATGGTTCGTATACCTCCTCCAAGGTTCCGGTTTCTTCTCCTACGGCAGTGGCGATAGTAGTAATTCCAACCGGCCCTCCCTTGAATTTTTCTATAATTGTCAATAAGATACGGTTGTCCATTTCGTCTAGTCCGTGCTCGTCAACATTCAGCGCCTTCAAGGCATGCTGCGTGATAGCAAGGTCAACCACACCATTGCTTAACACTTGGGCGAAATCCCTCACCCTTCGAAGCAATCCATTAGCGATGCGTGGTGTGCCCCTGCTGCGCCTGGCAATCTCATGCGACGCATCAGAAGTAATCTTCGTATTCAAAATGCTGGAAGCCCGTACAATAATTTTCTGAAGCGTTGCTGCATCGTAATATTCAAGCCTTGATTTGATACCGAAACGCGAAAGCAGTGGGGCGGTTAACAACCCGCTCCGTGTTGTTGCGCCTACAAGAGTAAATGGATTGATGTTAATCTGTATGCTACGCGCGTTAGGGCCGGTATCTATCATGATGTCGATCCGGTAATCTTCCATAGCGGCATACAGGTACTCTTCTACCACATTACTCAGGCGGTGTATCTCATCAATAAAAAGCACATCGTGCGGTTCCAGGTTAGTTAGCAGCCCCGCGAGGTCGCCTGGCTTTTCTATCACCGGTCCCGACGTTTCACGAATGTTAACGCCCAATTCATTAGCAACGATACGAGACAGCGTTGTTTTCCCCAGGCCTGGGGGGCCATGAAATAGTATATGATCCAAAGCTTCCCCACGCAATTTGGCAGCCTTTATAAATATTTTCAGGTTGTCTATGATCTGCGGCTGCCCCGAAAAATCCTCAATAATCCCAGGACGAATATTATTCTCGTATTCCTTGTCAGCCGGAGTTAATAATTATGCATTCCTGCCCACAGTTTTAAGTGAAGATTGGGTTAGTATGATTCATTCTCAAGAAATCATTTTTTGACAGTTCTTTATGTAGTTCAATGTGATTGATGATAGCAACCTTTAAAAATCATGCTATTTCGTATATTCGAAATAGCCGGCAGCACGGCAGGTTCATTCAAAAACAATATTTATGACATACGAACAGTTCACCGCATCTCTTGTAACTGATACTCCACCGAATGGTTTATCCAATTACCTGCAATCATTATGGTTCGATGCTAAGAACGACTGGCACAGGTCGCATGAGATCGCACAAGACATCCATGATAAAAACGGTTCATGGATTCATGCGTACCTGCATCGTAAGGAAGGAGACCTTTCCAACGCGGGATATTGGTACCGCAAGGCAGGCAAGCCAATGCCTGCCTATTCGCTGAATAAAGAATTAGAGGAAATGGTAACCGCTTTACTGCAGGGTGACAAGTAAGGTTCCGGGATCAGCCTTCACTTATCAGCTATCAGCTGTCAGGAGGAAATCAAGTCATATGATATCTTTCACAATGCTAATTGTTAATTGCTGATGGCAACGTAATACCAGCACCCAGCTGCTGGTCAAGAAGTAATAAACCGGTTCATTTGTAAAATATAATCAGGGTCCGGACAGTTTTCCAGGTATTTTTCACGTTCGGAATATCTACATACACCCGGGTAGTCACCCTCATTCATACCTATGTCGAAAATTACCTGGAAATGAAGGTGCGGCGGCCATTGGCCGTTTTCATGTCGCTCGCCGAAATGGCCAATCTCCTGCCCCCTGATTACATAACCGCCTTCATTCAATTGTTGAATATCTCGGAGGCTCATATGGCCATACAGCGTATAAAATGCAAAGCCGTCTAACTGGTGCAGCAGGATAATCGTGGCACCATAATCTCCAAAATTATTATTAAATGCAAAACTGTGAATCATTCCTCCAAGCGGAGCAAAAACCGGTGTTCCTGCTGGCCCCCAGATATCAATACCCAAATGCAGCCGTCGAGGTTCATCAAGCGCATGCAGCGCATCAAACACACGGCTTCTATTATAGATGGTTCGATGTTCATTATAACCTCCAATGCCCCATTTGCATCGCTTAGCCTTCAATGTTGATTCGATATAAGCAGTAAAGAGTGCGGTATCCTGAATAACATTTGTCGTCAGGTCAGGGTTGCTTGCTGTAAGATTAATTTTCATCAGTTTTTCTTTTAACGGATCAAATTTGATGACCGGGTAAAAAGATGGCTGGTTCCTTATAAATATATTTACTGATTCACTAATCATGTAGCATTCTTGATTGAGGTATTTCTTAACGGGTTAACTATTCACAATTGTATCTTATTCAGGTAGGTAATAGAACAAACCTTCCGGTAAAATTAAGTGAAAACAATGGGCGCCGCTATAATAGTGTCTTTTTAAAAATGTGCTGCCATTCATAGAAATAAAATAAATAATTCGACACTTTTAATAACTTAGTTGTTATTTAATTGAGGTCCTGATTCATGAAAAGACATCTTACCATACTGTTTATTATATTGGCGTGGTTCAACACATATGCACAAAAAGGGCCACTCTGGCTACGTTACCCTTCCATTTCACCCGACGGAAAATCAATTGTTTTTAGTTATAAGGGGGATCTTTTTAAGGTAGCATCTGCCGGCGGTATAGCAGTGCCACTCACCCTGCATGAAGCGTACGATTTTATGCCCGTATGGAGCCGCGACGGAAAGCAACTTGCTTTTGCGAGCGATCGATATGGCAATTTTGATGTATTCACCATGCCGGCTGAAGGAGGCGAAGCAGTACGCCTTACATTCCACTCCGCCAATGATATTCCCTACGACTTTACGCCTGATAATCGTTCTGTTCTTTTCGGCACCAACAGGAATGATATTTATACCAGCGCCCGCTTTCCGCAGAGAAGCGTTTTTTCAAAGCTTTACCAGGTTCCGGCCAGTGGCGGGCGTTCAGTAATGTATTTATCAGCAGGGGCAGAATTTGCACGCTTCAACAGCAAGGGCGACAAACTGATCTTCCAGGACAGAAAAGGATACGAGGATGCCTATCGGAAACACCACACATCAGCCGTTACCAGGGATATCTGGATGTATGATATCAAAAAGAAAGAATATTTACAGGTCTCAGATTTCCTGGGAGAAGACAGGGAACCTTTGTTTACTTCCGATGACAACTCCTTCTATTTTTTAAGTGAAAAAAACGGCACACAAAATATATACAAGGCCTCATTATCTGGCAAAGATGCCCAACCTATTACAAGCCTGAAAGACCATCCGGTACGCAACCTTACACGCGCAAAAGACAACACACTTTGCTTCAGTTACAATGGCGAAATTTATACTTTGTCAGAAGGTCAAGGTCCAAAAAAAGTCGACATCAAAATCAACACCGATGGCCGAACCAATACCGAGAAAATATTGCCAATCAATGCAGGAGTCACCGGGCTGGAAATATCTCCCAACGGCAAAGAACTCGCTTTCATTGTGCGGGGCGAGGTGTTTGTCACTTCTGTTGAAGGCGGAATCACCAAGCGTATTACCAATACGCCACAGCAGGAACGTAGCGTAAGTTTTACTCCTGACGGCCGGTCGCTATTATATGCGGCTGAGAGAAATAATAGCTGGGACATTATTAAAACAACGATCGCCAGGACTGAAGAACCGTATTTCTATGCATCTACTGTGTTAAAAGAAGAATCGCTCCTTGCTACAGGTGCCGAAGAATTTCAACCGGTTATTTCACCAGATGGCAAAGAGATCGCTTACCTGGAAGAAAGGAACATCCTGAAGGTATTTAATATTGCTTCACGAAAAAGCCGGGTAGTTGTTCCTCCAGGAGTTAATTTTTCGTACGCAGACGGAGATCAGAACTATACCTGGTCACCGGATAACAGGTGGCTCGCTTTCAATTCAAATGAAGGCCGTTGGGGATCATCAGAAATAGACCTTATTAAAGCGGATGGATCTGGCAAACGTATGAATCTTACGCAAAGCGGCTTTAACGATAACCGCGCTAAATGGGCAATGGGTGGCCGGGCTCTTCTCTGGCTCACTGACAGGGATGGAAAAAAACCACTGGCCTTCCAGGGTGCACGCGAAGTAGATGTTTATGCCATGTTTTTTGACCAGGCGGTGTATGACCGGTTTAAATTAAGCAAGGATGACTATGCCTTGTTGAAAGAAAGAGACGAAAAAGAAAAGGTAGTAAAAGAAGAAAAAAAAGACACCATCGCCACCAAACCTATGCCCGTAGAACAGGTGTGGGAGCCTTCTTTTGATGACCTCGATACCCGTAAATTACGACTTACCATCTCTTCCGGAAATATTTCCGATTACTTCATGTCTTCAGATGGCGACAAGTTATTTTATCTTGCCCGTGTTGAAAAGGGATACGATCTCTGGATGACAAACACCCGTACACAGGAAACAAAGATTGTTACAAAACTGGAAGGGGGACCGGCAGGGCTGGAAGTAAGTAAGGACGGCAAAACCCTATTTGTATTAAGCGATGGTAAAATAGTAAAAGTAGACCAGGAGAATGGTAAAATGTCGCCGGTTATTGTTAATGGCGAGATGTACCTGAATGCAAGTGCCGAACGGGCTTATATTTTTGAACATGCATGGAGACAGGTAGCTAAAAAATTATACGATCCCAGGATAGGCGGGCTCGACTGGAAAAAATACCATGATAGCTATGCAAGATTTTTACCCCATATCAATAATAACAACGACTTCCAGGAACTGCTCAGCGAATTATTGGGAGAACTCAATGTATCGCATACTGGTGGACGTTATAGCCCTCTGCAGGTTAACACAGATGTTACCGCAAGCCTGGGGATGTTGTACGATGAAACTTTAAACGGTGATGGCATAAAAATAATGGAGGTCATGCTGGGAGGCCCGATCGTAAACGCCCGGACAAGCATAAAAAAAGGAACCGTTCTGGAAAAAATAGATGGCGAAAGCATTACCGGAAGTTCAGACTGGAATAAATTGCTAAACAGGAAAGTGGGTAAAAATGTATTGCTGAGCCTCTTTGATCCTGAAACAAAAAAGCGATGGGATGAGACCATTAAACCAATATCCCAGGCAGAGGAACAGAACTTGCTATACGAGCGATGGGTAAGGAATGAAAGAAAGAAAGTTGATGAACTCTCAGGCGGCCAGGTTGGATATGTACATGTACAAGGTATGAACGATAACAGCTTCCGCACCGTGTACGAAGATGTGCTTGGTAAAAGTGCAGATAAGCAGGCACTCATTGTTGATACCAGGTTCAACGGTGGTGGCTGGCTCCACGACGACCTGGTTACCTTCCTGGCGGGTAAACGCTATCTCGACTTTTCACCGCAGGGTGTAGCGGCTATGGCTGGTGAGCCCCGGAATAAGTGGAGCAATCCTTCCTGTGTTATTATGAGCGAAAGCAATTATTCAGACGCATTTATTTTCCCCTATGCTTATAAAAATCTCGGCATTGGCAAATTGATTGGCATGCCTGTAGCCGGCACTGGTACGGCCGTATGGTGGGAGACTCAAATTGACCCGACGCTGGTTTTTGGCATACCGATGATTGCAACCATTGGCAAAGAAAATCGACCTACTGAAAACCTGCAACTCGAGCCGGATATTAAAGTGCCGAATGAGTATGCTAAAATCTTAACCGGCCAGGACCAACAGCTGGAAAGAGCAGTGAAAGAAATGCTTGACGAAATAAAAAAAAAGGGAACGAAAAAAGGATTATAAAATGACTGCCGGCATTTTACCTATCTGCTACCATTATACGCAGTGAATTTATTGGTAACTAGGGCCACCAATTTTGGTTTGTCTAGTGATAACCATAAACGAATAATTATGCGCGACGAAATCTTTGATGTTGAATTTGAGTACAAAGGAGAGCCTTATAAAGTAAGGGTAAAAGCAGATCTGCCCATAGGCCCGGAACCGTTTGGATCTGATTATGATATTTTTATTGGGCGTAAACATGTATACACGCTAAATCATTGTAAAAATGAAGATGAAGTGCATTGCTGGGAGGTATCAAAAAGGCCTGTTGATGACAAAGACCCTTATTTCGCCGAGGCAATCGGAATGGCCATCGACAAACACTATTCGTAAACAGGCGTATCGTGATAGAGATTCTGCCATCAAGGGGTTTTTGCCCGATACTTGACACCAGATACCCAAACACTAACTATTCAATTTATAACCACCCCTGTATTCACGCTTTACAAACTGGTTGGCGGGTGTGAAGTTAGTTATGTTCATGTCGGCACCGTTCCACAATAATTTTTTTCGACCGGGATAAACAAGTTTTCCTTTGGAATCTTTTTCGCTGTAGTTATAACTTCTTACCGCAAGATTGCCCATTAATACCGTTTCAGTCAAAGGCCCCGAAACTTCAAACGGAGAGCTGGTATAAGCACCGAAACCCTTTTTACATGCTTTCACCCATTGCTGCTGGTGGCCCTCTGAACCGCCTTCCACGTAAGGGTATTTTGACGCAGGCAAGTTCGCCTCCTTCATCTTTTTTGTTGGCAACAAGGTAGCATGGCGGCCAAACAGGCCAGCCATCAGTTTACCTTTTGTTCCTTCGAAAAGTATGCCCCCATCTAACTCAGCCATTGGCTCATCTGGCAACAATTCTGCTGGCCGCGAAGGTTTAATGCCCCCATCGTACCAGATCATTTCCAGGGCTGGCATTGTGCCTCGTGCAGGAAACTGGATATGGGTTTTTGACGATGGTGGGTAACTGTCAGTAAACACCGCTTCCTGGAAGAAGCCGGTATATACCGAGCCCACGCTGCATTCTACAGAAGTTGGATATTTTAATTTAAGTGCACGGTAAGGCACGTCGATAAAATGGCAGCCCATATCACCCAGTGAACCGGTACCAAAATCAACCCAGCCTCGCCAATTAGCAGGAAGATAAACAGGATTAAAATCACGGTAAGGCGCCGTACCTAACCAAAGTTCCCAATCAACGTCTTTAGGTGTTTCAAATTTTCCTTTGGGTGTAGGTACGCCCTGCGGCCAGGCCGGACGGTTCGTCCATACATGCACCTGGTGAACGTCCCCTATCAGGCCATCCTGTATCCATGTTTCTATAAGCCGCGTATCGTTGCCACTACTTCCCTGGTTGCCCATTTGGGTTACCACCTTGTATTTCTTTGAAGCTTCCGCCAGCATCCTGGCCTCGTAAATATCATGGGTCAATGGTTTTTCGCAATATACATGCTTGCCCAGCTGCATGGCAGCCATGGCAATGGGTGCATGCATATGATCGGGGGTAGTGATGATCACCGCATCAATATTCTTTGCTTCCTTGTCAAGCAACTGCCTGTAGTCTTTGTAAAATGGGGCATTTGGCCATTTTTTCCTGGCGTTGACAGACATTCGGTCATCTACATCGCAGAGCGCTACTATATTATCAGATCCTTTATTAAAGGCGTAAGGTAGGTTTACCTCGGCTTTACCGCCTGCTCCAATACCAGCGATATTTAGTTTATCGCTAGGGGGTATAAATCCCCTGCCAAGTACATGGCGGGGAACAATATGGAAGGCTGCTGTTAAAAGAACAGTGTTTTTTAAGAAACCTCTCCGGCTTTTATCGCTTTGTTTCATTTCATATGGCTTGAATGAACAGTAATTTAATTATTTCATGAATTCTTTCCAATTACAGGTGGATACTTTTAGCGAAAAACCGGGTGTATAGAAGTTTCAAGCCTGCAGTTAAAGAAGACATAGGTATGGCAAAGGAAACAACTTATTATGTAGGAGACCGGTTCAATCACTTTGTATACGCTAAAAAAGGGAACATCGTCAACCAGTACACAAAAAATCAAAACCAACAGGTAAATACCTCAAAGAGAATACCATCGATTTCAAGGATACAAAAGACCTGACAAATTCAATTGATTTCTTACAGCACCTTAGTAACTACGCACCACCGAATCTGCGATTTTTGACAGCTATTCATCAACCACTAAAACAATTTTACCAATATGCTCGCTGCTTTCCATCAGGTGGTGCGCCAGCGAAGCATTTTCCAGGGTGAATTCCCTGTAGATAACCGGTTTAAATTGACCAGAACTCAGCAACGGCCAAACATTCTTTTCCACCTCTTGCGCCAGCGCTGCCTTGAAATCAGCATTCCTGATTCGGAGCGTACTACCTGTAATAGTTAAGCGCCTTCGCATAAGGTCTGCCGCATCAAATGAAGACAGACTTCCTTTTACAGCGTTAATAATAACCAGCCTGCCATCCACATGCAATAGCCGTAAGTTTTTAGCCGTGTAATCTCCGCCAATCATATCAAGGATCACATCTACGCACCCGGCTTCCAATACCTCTGCAAAGTTCTCCTGCCTGTAATTGATACACAGACCGGCCCCCAAAGAAATACAGGCATCGCACTTTTCTTTACTACCTGCTGTTACTGTTACTTTTGCACCAAAGGACCTGGCGAGCTGGATTGCCGTGATACCTATACCACCCGAGCCACCGTGCACCAGTAAGTGCTCGCCTTTCCTCAAACCTCCACGTTGAAACACGTTGTGCCAGACGGTAAAGATAGTTTCCGGTAGAGAGCATGCCTGTGAAAAAGTAAATCCATCCGGCAGGGGTAAACAATGCCTGCCATCAGCAAGCACATAACTGGCATAACCACCACCACCTATAAGCGCACACACTTTATCACCCGGATTCCATCGCTGCACCATTGATCCGCACTCTTCGATTATGCCGGCTACTTCTAAACCAGGTACATCTGGGGGAGATCCGCTCGGCGCCGGGTAATTGCCCTTACGTTGAAAAATATCCGGTCGGTTAACACCTGCAGCTTTTACCTTGATAAGCACTTCATTATTTGCTGGCTCGGGTCTTGGCCTTCGTTGTGCCTGCAAAACTTCAGGAGCACCGGCCCGGGTAATAACGATTGCTGTCATTGTATTCATTTGTACCTCTTTAATGTACGATTGGTTACCTGCAAGGTTTGTTTAAATACATACTGTTAAACAGTACGGTATTTTCATATCTTGTGCATCATTAAATCCAACTGTTATTATGCTTACTGAAAATAATAAAAAAAGGGGTGACGACGGACAGGAAGAAATTAAAAAGCCAACTGATGCTGACATCATCCAGCAAGGCAAGGTTGATGGAGGCGATACCATTGCAGCGCATCACCAAGCAGAAAATGACATAGAACAGGATCCTGATTTCAGCGAGCCAACGCCAAACGATGACCTCGATGAAGGAGAAGGAGCCAGGTTAGGTGAAGGTAAAAATGAGCTGATTTAGCGGGCGGCTATTAGCTATCAACTATCAGCTATGAAAACATTATTTAGGTGAAAATTGCCTCCTGTGTTGCGTCCCGAATGTTTTTACTTTTATTGGGTTCGTTTTGGTGGCTTTCGTCTTTATCTGTTTGCAGGCTGAGGTACATTTCAGCTGATAGCTGACAGCCGAATAGCTTATAGTAAATTAACAAAACACTAATTCAATATTTTTTCCAGTTTCATTTCTAATTCTTCTCCTGTAAGGTTGCTGGAGATTATTTTGCCTTTCTGATCAATCAGATAATTGGTAGGCACCCCATATACCTCAAACGTTCTTTCTACCTTTGCATCCCACCCGGATGTGCACCTGGCCTGCTTCCATGCGACCCCTTGTTCAGGAAGCGCCCTTTTCCAATTTTCATAATTTGCATCCAGTGAAACCTGCAGGATAGAGAATCCTTTGTTGTTGTAATTATAAAATGCATTTAAAAGGTTACTCTGTGCTTCCATGCTGTTCTCACTCCAGGAGGTCCAAAAATGCAGAAGCAGGTATTTGCCACGAAAATCCCGAACGGCAACGGAATCTTTTCCGTCTCGAAAGATGTAGTTTGGCAAGGTTACACCGGCTACCAATCGTTGTGAAGCCTGCCAGGTCTTTACTTTTTGAACCAGCAATTTCCCTTTCGGAGATTGAAGCCAATTTTGTGGTACTACCGACAGTATGTGCTCCAGGTCGCGCATAAACCTCCGCCAGGATGCTTCTTTCTGAACAGCAATGGAATTCAGTTTTTCCAGCGCCAGCAGTGATGCAGGATTGCTGCTTATAAAGGAAAGCAATTCACTGGTTTGACGGTTCTGCTGCTCTGCAAACAATACACCATAAGAATACCTTACAGCTCTTGTTTGTGCTGGTTCAATCTTGCTTTTCAGTAGTGCCGCGTTGAACATCTTTCTTAAGCTGTCATACCTGTTTACTGCTTCGCCTGCAATTTCCCTGAGCCATGTATGATCATCATTTAATGATCCACCCACTACTGTAAACACATCTTTATCCGGCCCAAAGGTGACACTTACCTTCTCCTCTATGATCAACTCCTTGTAGACCAATTCCCGAATTTGCAACAGCCTGCTGTATTCCGGGTAGTTTATTCCAGCCTTTGGTGAGATGAACAGCCGAGCCACAGTATATTTACCCCGCTGCTGTTTTAGTGATCCGCTGAATGAAAAGCGATTGTTGTTTATTGATACGTTAACAAGAGAATAACTTTGTAAACCTGTTGCTGGAATATAGAGGTAAGCAAAGCCCGACTGCGTCTTATTCAAAATCTTTCCCTCTATCTGGTAAAGTAATATATCACTAGCTCTTATTGAGGCCGTGCTTAGGATCAGGATAATGCATAGGATATAACGCATTATGCAAATATCAACTATCTTTTCTTACCTCCTGCCACTAAAAAGCATAAGTTTCGATTTTCAGAACATTTGGTAGTATGTATCCCAGTATCTAAATCACCTGGTTAAATCACTTGGACTTCTTACCCCAGTTATTTTCCATATCCTTGTACGCCTTTTTTGATATTGTGGAGCGCTTCTTTGTATTTGAGTCGCCTTTTTTCTTTTTAGCGTTGATATTATTTGCCAATGAATTTTTTACACCCAATTTATTTTTCTTACTGGCAGGAGCTGCTTTCTTTTTTGCGGGTGATCCGGCTTTTTTTGCGGCCTTTGCCGGTGCTTTAGCTGCAACTTTCTTTTTAGGAGAAGCAGGTGATTTTGTTGCCGCCTTTTTTACAGGTTGTTTTTCAACCTTTTTAGCGGTTTTATTGTCAGCTTTTTTTGCAGGTTTCTTGCCAGCTTTTTTTGCGGTTTGCACCAGGTTTTTTTTGGAGGTGCCCGATTTAGGAGAGGCAGCTTTCTTTGATGTAGCCATAACTTATTTTTAATAAAGCATTACAATACTTATGCCCGCATACTCTTGAGGCAATTATCCCTTGTTCATCTCCTGGAGTTTGGCTAATTGTGTAAACAATTCCATTTCTTTCTCAGTAATATTCTTTGGAACGCTGATCACCATTCTTACAAAAGCGTCGCCTCTTGTTTCAGCATTGTCTTTTAAATTCATACCCATTCCTTTTAACCGGAAAGTTTTATTACTGTCGGTCCCTGCAGGAACATTCATTTGTATCACTTTGTCAATTGTTTGAACAGACACCTTTCCACCCAAAACAGCAGTATACAAACTTATCTCCTGGTCGAAGTAAAGATCATTTTCCTTCCGCTTAAAGCGCGGGTGCTCCGCGATCAGGATGGTGACAAGCAAGTCTCCATCTTCACCCGTGTTCATGCCGCTGCCACCCTTTCCTTTCATACGTAGCAACTGACCTTCGCGCAGCCCTGGTTTGAGTTTTAAATTGAGCTTTTCTCCGTTCAATAATATCTGTTTGCTACCTCCATGAAGCGCTTCTTCTAAAGTTATTTCCATTTCTGCTCTCTGATCTTCTCCACGATAAGTGCGCTTGGTTCGTGTACGTGACCTTCCAGATGAGCGGGTGGTTTCACCAAATAAATTCTCGAAAAAATCAGAAAACTGTCCTGTGCCGGCAAAGTCTTCTGCGTTAAAACTGCCTTCAAATTGCTGACCTTTGTTTCTGCGATTAAAACTCGCTGCACCGCCTCCGTATTGTTGATAGTCTTGCCAGTTCTCACCCAATTCATCATATTTTTTTCTTTTCTCCAGGTCTCCGAGCACTTCATTGGCTTCATTAATTTCCTTAAATTTTTCTTCTGCTTTCTTGTCACCAGGGTTTTTATCCGGATGATGTTTCACAGCGAGTTTACGGAAAGCCTTTTTTATATCCTCTGGTTTTGCTTTTTTATCTAACCCCAATACTTTATAATAATCTTTGTAATCCATAATAAATGTTGTTCAAGCCGGTGATCATGCATTATCATTACTGTAAAATTACAGCAACTAAATGATTTGTATCCTTACGTAAAAATCGAACAATTGCGCAGAATGATAACGATAGTAATTGAACAATGTTGCCATAAATCGGCTGTATCAGGTGTTGTACAATCTGTGTGCGCTGCACAATCTGATGATACATTGATTATCTCTGTCGAAAGGAGAAATTCCGGCGTTAAGCACAAAGCAATTAAATGACCAGGTTAATCATTTTGTTCTTTACGTAAATTATCTTCTTGGGAAGCTTTCCTTCCAACCATTTTTGCACGATATCATTAGATAACACAATGGCCTCCACCGCTTCCTGTGTCGCATCCAGTGTGATGCCAATATTTGTTCTTACTTTGCCATTCACTGATACCGGGTAATCCTTGGTTGTTTCAACAAGGTATTTTTCTTCAAAGTGTGGGTAGCCTGCATCCAAAATGCTGCCTTCATTGCCCAGCTGCTGCCACAACTCCTCGCAAATATGCGGCGCATAAGGAGTCAACAATATAAGCAACTGATCGAGCACTTCTTTTTTATGACACTTTAAATCTCCTAATTCATTTACACAAACCATAAAGGCACTTACCGAGGTATTGAAAGAAAATCTCTCAGTATCTTCTTCTACTTTTTTTATCGTCCTGTGCAAAACTTTCCATTCGGCATCTACAGCTTTATCATTGTTCCAGGCTTTGCCTTTGATTTCATCGTAAAAAAGACGCCACAGCTTGCGCAGGAAACGGTGTACTCCTTCAATCCCTTTTGTATCCCAGGGCTTACTCATTTCCACCGGACCCAGGAACATCTCATACATACGAAAAGTGTCGGCACCATATTTATCTACGATCCAGTCAGGATTAACAGTATTGAATTTGCTCTTGCTCATTTTTTCCACCTCGCTGCCACAGATATAATCTCCATTTTCAAGGATGAAT
>JBBJOD010000447.1:0-4622 GCA_037721715.1 Chitinophagaceae bacterium
GCTATCTCCGGACTGTGTGAGAATATCTGTAGGAAACTCCTCCAGACTCAGCGTGTAAAGAGAATTGTTTACCAGCATATTGGCAGCTGTAGCATACGCTGCTCCCAGAGTGGACTCAAGACCTTCCTGCGTAGCCAGAAAGTTATCTGGCGCAAGCTGAGAATAGACTTCTTCCTGCAAAAACTTTTTGCAGCTAATAAAAGATGACGAAAACAAAAACAGTGAAATGATAATATCTAACAAGCGTTTCATGTTGATTAAATTAAAGGTTAATACTAAGACCAGCTATAAAGGTCCGTGCAGTCGGATAAGCATTCCAATCAACCCTTAGATTAGTGCCGTCATTAGGATTTATGGAAGGGTCAAAACCAGAGTATTTAGTAAGAGTCCAAAGATTCTGACCGGACCCGTAGACTGTAATATTTGTAAACGGGCCTCTATTTGACCGGAATGAATAGCTAAGTTTAACCGTATTTAATCTTAAGTATGAAGCATCCTCAACCGTGCTTGAATTCGTGCTTAAAGCACGCTGAGTTATAGAATTTACGAATGATGGATATTTATCGCTGGGATTTTGTGTAGTCCAACGGTTAAGCAATGGGTCAGCCAATCTGTTTCTTTTAAGATTTGCCGGAAAATAGGTATCTACAAGGTTGCTGTTCAACATTTTTACACCCTGCTGACCATCAACGAAAACATATAATTGAAATTGCTTAAATGCAAAATTATTGGTTAAAGAATACAACAATTTTGGAAATGAATTTCCGAGTACCGTCCGGTCACTTGTATTGACTACTTTATCTGTATTCACATCCAGGAATTTATAATCCCCGGGTTTTGTACCAGAAGGTGCAGTAGCAAAATCATCGTTTTGCTGCCAGATGCCTAATACCTTGTATCCATAGAATGAATACAGCGGAAAACCCGGCTGTATAATACCGGCTCCACTGACGATGTTCGAAATTCCGCCAATATCAATCACTTTGTTATTAAGCGTGGTAAGGGTAATATCCGTATTCCAACGGAAAACACCGATAAGATTTTTTGTAGAAAGCGAAAAATCAACCCCTTTATTATTTACGCTGCCCACGTTGGTAAGCTGTGTGGTGAAGCCCGTTTCCCTGGCGATTGGTAAATTGAGCAACAAATCACGGGTGTTTTTATTGTACACGTCAACACTACCGCTTATTCTTTTATTTACAAATCCAAAGTCCAGCCCGACATCGGTTGGTTCTGAAGCTTCCCATTAACCATCCGGATTAGCGATCCTGGTTGGCGTGGTAGTGCTTACCTGCGTGTTGTTGAAAACAGCGAGGTTACCGGCACCAAATGTTGAGATCGAATTGTAATTTCCAATATCCTGGTTTCCGGTTTTGCCCCAGCTTACTCTCAGCTTCAGAGTGCTGATAACCTTGCTTGATTGCAAAAAGCTTTCCTGGTCTATCTTCCATCCCAGTGCAATTGAAGGAAAATAACCGTATCTGTTATTTGGCCCGAATCTAGATGACCCATCCGCCCGAAAGGAAGTGGTAAGCAGGTATTTATCATTAAAGGTATAATTAACTCTTCCCAGGTAAGACAACAATGCATTTTCAGAACGATCAGACGTTGCTCTATAGAATAAAGGGTTACCAAGCGCCAGGTTATCAGCTCCGGTAGCATCTGAAGGGAAACCCCTGGCTTCGCCCGTTAAATCATCGAACAAAAATTTCTGTCCGGTCATACCGGCAACTGCATTAATCGAATGCCTGCCGAATGCTTTTAAATAAGCAACTGTGCCCTCCACAAGATAATTACTGTTTCTTCCCTGTAACAGGCTTGCTATTCCACCGGCTGCAAGCCCTTCGATGGTTGTTCTGTCTATATAAGAGTTCCTGCGTTGGTTTACTACATCAGTTCCCAGATTTAATTTTGCCTTTATTTCCGGGATGATTGTGTACTCTCCGTAGATGGATCCGAATGTTCTATACAGATTAGAATAACTTTTTTTACCATTTGCTATTGCCAGAGGGTTATCAATGTTCACATCATTAGAAATTGTATACCGGCCTGTAGCAGCAGATCTAAATGCAAGTGTTGGATCATAATTGAATGCTGCATAGATCACACCAGCTCTTTCATTAAGATCTGCTCCATTTGACACAAATTGGTCATTACCATAACTGGTGCTGAGGTTTACTCCTAATTTGAATTTATCTTTTATGTTATGTTCCAGATTTATGCGGCCTGCTATGCGCTTATAGGAAGAATTGATCAAAATTCCTTCCTGGTTAAAATAATTGAGCGATACTAGAAAAGTAGTATTCTCACTGCCGCCTGTGAGGGAAAGGTTATGGTTTTGGATTGGGGCATTTTTAGTGTATAATTTCTGCAGCCAATCCGTGCCACCATTATCAATAGACGTAATTTTTTGATTTGCTGATCCCGCTCCTGCATCTATCAACTCATTGATCGTTTTCATATACTGTTCCGGGGATAGTAGTGTAACATTCCGGGCAACATTCTGAATGCCGGCATACGCTTCGTAATTAACTTTAAGCTTACCTTTCGAGCCGGTTTTGGTGGTAATGATAACCACTCCATTTGCGCCACGTGAACCGTAAATAGCCGTTGCTGAAGCATCTTTAAGAATTTCAATAGACTGGATATCTGAAGGATTAATTGAATTCAGGGGGTTACGGGGTGCACGGCTGTCCAGAAAGTTTGCACCTGACCCACTAACCGCCGGCGAATTATCCAACGCCAGACCATCTATTACGTAAAGCGGGCTATTGTTTGCATTTATAGAGCCTGCACCACGGATATTTACCGATATACCCCCACCGGGTTCTGCACTGTTTTGCACAACCTGTACACCTGCAGCTTTACCGGCAATTAATTGATCGGCGGAAGTGATCGGCCCTTGATTAAAGTCTTCACGTCGGAGAGCAATCACAGAACCGGTAAGGTCAGATTTTTTTACGGTACCATAGCCCACAACCACCACATTTTCCAAATCACTGATATTTTTATCTAATGGCACGTTTAGATTTGCCGAATTTATCCTTACTACTTCTTTTGTATTAAAACCTACCATAGAAAAGATCAGCGCATCTTTCCCTTTTTCAATATTAATGGTAAAATACCCTTCAGCAGTTGAAGTGGTACCAATAGCTGTTCCTTTTATTGTGACAGTAACACCTTCCAATCCTGTTGTATCTGACGCCGAGAACACTTTTCCGCTAACCTGCAGATTTCTTTGAGCCTGGATTGAAGAACACGATATTATCAACAAAAAAAACAGAATAATTTTATTTGTTTTATTCATACCATTAAATTTTTATTACATTGATTTATTTATGTTTGTCGATATTTTCTTTGCCCAAATTATCTGTAAAACGCAAATGCATTTTTTTAAGGGTGTACCTGCATATTGGTGGTATGCAATAGTGATTTATATATTCGATATTCATATTTATATATTTCTTTTTGGAAGTCTTGCTTTAACTCGGCTTAAATAGCTAAACAGTTCCTTTTTCATTTCCTCGCTCTCCTGTTGCAAGATGGAACTTACATCATGCTGTTCCGCCGGGTCGTCTTGAAGGTCATACAATTCACTTCGTGCTGTTTCATAAAAATAGATGAGTTTGAATTTTCCTTTTCGGATGGAAGATTGAGGTGTTGTCTTACTGATATATCCATCTTCCATACCAATGGAATCCGGCGCTTTTCCATACTTCATTCCCTCTGGATGATAATAGGGAAAATGCCACACGAGAATTCTTTTTTCAAATTCGAAACTACCATTACCATTCAATAGCGGCACTATGGAAAGTCCG
Organism: Chitinophagaceae bacterium; assembly: GCA_037721715.1. Classification (GTDB taxonomy): domain Bacteria; phylum Bacteroidota; class Bacteroidia; order Chitinophagales; family Chitinophagaceae; genus JADCRZ01. Next base: position 3,819 of record JBBJOD010000447.1, read on the forward strand.
TCAATGCCAACCTTTTTGATGCTTCCCCCACCGGCAATTTCATAAAAAGTACGCATAAAGTCTGTTTGAATAACAGGGGAAGTGCAGATGGCGCCTTCGCTAACCTTACCCGGCCATCTTAAAATCATTGGTATTCTGACCCCCCCTTCGTATAAATTCCACTTACTTCCCCTCAACGGCCTGTTATAAGCGAATTCCGGCATTCCACCATTATCGGATGTGCAAATCACGAGCGTATTTTTGCTTAAGCCGGCTTCATCAATAGCATCCAGCAGCTGCCCTACATAATGATCCATAAGTTCTACAAACGCAGCATAGGTGATCTTTTGTTCACTCTCGGAGGATTTAGCTTTATGTTTATACTTATCAATCAGCCATTTAATTCTTTTACCTAATGGAGCATGTACCAGGTAATGGCTTACATAAAGGAAAAAAGGCTGTTGATGATCTTTTCTTAAAAATTCAATAGCCTTATTGGTCAGTTCATCCGGGGGAAAGGTGCCCTTGTCCGTAATGTTTTCTTCAGAAGAAGGCTTAAATTCCCCAAACGTATCAGCAGTCCAATCAAAACCTTGTTTGGAAGGGCCATAATCGGGATTCCATCCATTATATTCTTTGTAATGTGATGCGACATGCCATTTTCCGGTGATTGCGGTAGTATAGCCCTGTCCTTTGAGCATTTCGGCAAGGGTCACTTCTTTTAGAGGAAGATTAAGGGTAAAGGGAGGGGGAACAAGCATGCGATTCTTGAATTTGTCGCGCCATTGCTTCTCATCCCATGTATAGTTTTCTTCCGGATTGCGG
>JBBJOD010000448.1:0-4616 GCA_037721715.1 Chitinophagaceae bacterium
ACGGCGCATGTCGCTTGCGATCAGAGTATGACCCAATTACTATCCAGTTGTATATCAAATGCGGGTTATGAAAGTATTGCACTCGTAAGTGGCGCGGGACATGATGCGGTGCCCATGTCTTCCATCGCGCCGGTCTGCATGTTATTTGTGCGTTGTTTCAAAGGGATTAGTCATCACCCCCTGGAACATGCAGACGCAGAAGATATTTCAGCCGCACTGGAAATAGCCAGTAATTTTATCAATGAATTGATTAACAAACACCGCTAATGTTATGCAAATTTCAGCGCTGACCAGGTCTGTAGTTACTTCGAACCATGCAGTGATAAGTCCGGACGGCTATGTCAACAGCGCTGTACCTGGTTTCGCAAACTGTACAACCAACGTGATCATTAATGAGCAGATGGGTGCCCGTTTTTGCCAGAACCTGCTTACATTAAACGATAACAGCCGCATTGACGGAAGAACGAAAACAGCGCAGGTATTTTTTTACCTGGTAGAAGGTAGTTGTCATGTAAGCATCAACGGTAAAAAAAAACAAATTTCTCCGGGTGAGTTCATATACGTACCAGTTGAGCATGATTACTGTATTGACAATGCGCAGGAAGGAACACAGGTTCTCTCCTTTCATAAAGTTTATGAAATACTTGAAGGACACAAAACGCCCTCTGCCATCTTCGGCAATGCCAGTGAAATTAACGGACCTGCATTCCTGGGCGATCCGGCTTTGACGCTGCAGGTACTTCTGCCAGAAGACCCTTCTTTTGATATGGCCGTAAATATATTTACTTACCAACCCGGGGGCCACCTTCCTTTTGTTGAAACACATGTTATGGAACATGGCCTGTTATACCTCCGGGGTCAAGGCATATACATGCTCGACCAGCACTGGTACCCAGTGAAGAAAGGTGATGCTATCTGGATGGCTCCCTATTGCCAGCAATGGTTTACTGCCATGGGAAAGGAGCCTGCCGTTTATATCTATTATAAAAATGTGAACAGGTATCCGACAGCGGTATAACCTATTTGTGCCATGGCCTTTAAACGAAACCATTCAGAGCTGCCAAAATGAATGTACATCAGCTTAATTTATTACCCATCGAACAGCGAAACAATGAGCTATTCAGGTGTTGTGGCGCTGTAACCTGGGTAGAAAAAATGGCTGCTATATTTCCTGTACCTGAAGAAGATACGTTGTTCCGTGAGGCAACAAAAATATGGCAGGAAGACTGTGCGGAAGCAGACTGGCTTGAAGCATTTTCACGTCATCCCCGTATCGGGGATCGGCCCGAAACGCAGAAGAAGTTTGCATCCACTGCCGAGTGGGCTGCGCGAGAGCAGCACGCAGTGGGGCAAAGCTCAGAGGAAGTTCTTGAAACCCTTTCCAGGTGGAACAGTAATTACGAGGAGAAATTTGGCTATATATTTATCGTTTGTGCTACGGGAAGAACGGCTGAGGAGATGCTGGCCATATTATCAGTCAGGCTAACAAACAACCCGGAAGAGGAGATCATTGTTGCTATGAACGAACAATTAAAAATAACCATCATCAGGCTCCAAAAATTATTAACAGCATGAGTCAGATTACCGCACATATACTCGACACCACCCGGGGACGACCGGTTGCTGGCGTACAGGCGTCGCTGTTAAAACAGCAGGAAAATGAATGGAAATTGACTGCCAGCGGAACAACTGACAATAATGGCAGGATTGCCAATTTTCTTCCACACGATAGTATTCTTGACAACGGAATTTATAAAATAAAATTTTTCACCAGGGAATATTTCACTGAACTTTCTATGCCGGCATTTTATCCATATATAGAAGTTGTATTTGAAATATCATCGACTGAACATTACCATATTCCCCTGCTCGTAAGTCCGTTCGGGTATACCACTTATCGTGGCTCATGAAATGTTTACAAAGCTACTATCAGTGACGATACTGCGTATACTACCAGTGTGAAGGCCTTCCGATTAACCGGATTGCCGCAATCATCAATAAATGATTTATAATGAAGTTATCTATTAAAAACAGAGAGAAAGAAGCACTGCTGAATGAGTTGGGTATCGCCAACCTGAAATTTCAGAAGGAATACCCTGGAGACAAACCAGACCGGCAGCCGGTACATACTGTGTATGGCGGTGCAAACCTATTTAAATCTGATACGTGCATAAAAATGGGCGAGGTGGCGCTTCGTAACCTGTATGAATATGCGCCAAACTTTGTAATGATGGCGAAGGTGCTGAAATTTGATGGACATGAGCACCTTCCACAAACCGAACAAGAGATAGCACAGCTTGCCCGTAAACTGGAACTCATGCCAGAAACAGAACGGAAAAATGAAACAGCCTGGCTCTCGTTTACCATCTATAATAAAGTGATCCAAAAGCTACAAGCAGAAGCGATCGAAGACTTCCGGATAGACTTTGAAGATGGATTTGGCAATAGGCCAGACGAGGAAGAAGATGCCACAGCTATGGTGGCTGCTACAGAACTTGCAATGGGGATGAGGAATAAAACCATTTCTCCATTCATCGGGATACGGATCAAACCTTTTACAGAAGATCTGAAAAACAGGGGTGTTCGAACCCTTGACCTCTTTTTGACAACCCTGCTTGAAAACACCCATGGAATACTACCGGCTAATTTTGTGGTGATGTTGCCAAAAGTCACTATTCCGGAACAGATGTCAACGATCGTGAGATTGTTTGAACTGTTGGAAAAGGAAAACGGGCTGGAACCGGGTACCTTAAAAATGGAGACCATGATTGAGGCAACACAAATCATTATGGATGAAGAAGGACGCAACCCATTGTTACGGATAATAAAGGCCAGCGAAGGCAGGTGCATAGCCGCGCATTTTGGAACCTATGATTATACGGCGTCCTGCGGTATTACCGCGAAATACCAGACGATGGCACACCCGGTATGCGATTTTGCACATCATGTAACAAAGGTTGCACTCGGCGGCACGGGTATATTCCTGTCTGACGGCGCTACCAATATTATTCCAATAGGTCCGCATCGCGGTGATTCGCTCACTTATGAACAGTTGACAGAAAACCGGCAAACGGTGCACCATGCATGGAGAACAGGATTCAATCATACCACCCATTCACTTATCAATGGTTTTTACCAGGGATGGGATTTGAACCCGGCCCAGTTGCCGATGCGTTATGCCGCTACATATCACTTCTTTCTTAGCAGCTATGAAGATGCTGTTTTCCGCTTAAAGACTTTCGTTGACCGTGCAGCCATTTCTACCCTTACGGGAGATATATTCGATGACGCGGCAACCGGGCAGGGTTTACTGAATTTCTTTTTAAGGGCAATGAACTGTGGTGCCATTTCTGAAGAAGAAGCTGTATTGACTGGCTTGAGCTTCGATGAGATCCGTAGCCGGTCTTTTTACCAGATTTTGGCCGGGAGAAGAAAAACGGTGTAAAGACTATTAACCAGCAAATGTCGCCCGGTTAGTAGTAGAAGGTTACATAAAAAATCTACAGCCTCAATGGCACAGCAAGGCTAATGATACCCTAACTATTGACTTTTGTATTTTTGCCTGCGCCTATTAATTCATTCACAGACTGACGTTGTAGGAAGTATTATGAAGAGGCTCAACGAAACCAGCACGTTAGAGACTTATTACAAAAAATAAATGACCCAAGGAAATATTGCCTAAAAAAATTTATTAGCATTCTTATATGCACCTTATTAAATTATAAGAGATTTTTTTTCGTTTAATCTGTTCTGGAAATTTCCCTAGACAGGCAATCTTTTCGAACACCAGGTCTGCGTCATTTCCTTATAATTTGCATGTAAGTGAAATACTCCCTATATTTCGTTTTCATTGATGTGGGCATCTTTGCTTCATTTAACGGCATGATAAACCAATACAAACTGTTTATGAGAAGATTCCTTTCTATCCAGATCACCTATTGCCAAAGTACAAGCACATTTCGCATTTATAGCTGGTTCCATCATATTAAGGAGCTTCTAATGGCTTTTGATAAATTATCTGTCTCACTGGCTCTGCTTAATTTCCAATTTATATCTGCACTACGTTATAAATAAACATTACAAAGGATTAATAATTTGTTTGTTTATACTTTGGAGTTGAAACAAAAAAAAACAGGTTTCTTTGCAGCCTGGTTTTAAAATCAAGATCAAAACTAATCTCATGGGCAATCCCTATCTCTTCCAGTCTCTTACCCGAACATTTTTTATCATGCTACTTGCTGCCATTTGCTTACTGAATCCCGGGAATACTTTTGCCGGAGATAAGCGAGCTAAAATAAACGTGGCTTCCCTGGCACAAACCATTACAGGTACCATATCAGATGCTTCGAGTGGTAAACCATTGCCCGGAGCCAGCATTACTGTACTCGGTCAAAAGCAACGCACCCTTTCTGATGCCAATGGCAGTTTCTCTATCGAAGTGCCCGGAGCGAGTTCTGTTATTGAAATCACCTACATCGGCTATGCCACACAACAAATCACAGTCGGAACAACAACGCAGCTTGAAATAACATTGCAACCTAATTCGGCCGACCTGGCACAAGTAGTGGTGGTAGGATATGGAACGCAAAATAAACGCAATGTGACCGGTGCCGTTA
>JBBJOD010000449.1:0-4607 GCA_037721715.1 Chitinophagaceae bacterium
TTCCAACGGGTTCCTGGATGCAAAACTGCAATACAAGCTGCAGTTGGACAACTCGTGCCTTAGGGGGCGTCTGTCAGCCTTCAATCAACACCTACCTCCTGACATACAACACAAACTTTTCCCTGAAAAATTCCTCTGGAAAAATTCCATGTATTTCCGTTTTGGCTACATGCCCATTGAAGCCCGCGAACTCCTCTTTAAGGTCGCCTCCTTTCAAACAGATAAGTCCCGGGGCGAAAACATCCTGGTCGGCAGGTGCCAGGGCAGCACCAGTAATTTCCGGAGATACATTTTTGCGAAGCAAAGGTTTGCTCCATGCCCAGAGATCTTTCAGCGGGGCAACGGCCCTGGAAACAGCATAGTCAAATTTCCTGTTTAATATGTGCTCTACCCGGGTATGTTGAGTGGTAACGTTTGTTAAACCAAGAACCGATTTAATATTCTCTACCACTTTCAATTTTTTTCCAATGCTGTCGACCAGGTGAAACTGGACTTCCGGGAAAATGATAGCAAGCGGAATTCCGGGGAAACCTCCTCCTGTGCCGATGTCAATGATTTCAGTTCCCGGCATGAAAGCACCCACAGCAGCAATACTCAATGAATGCAATACGTGTTTTTCATACAGGCCGTCTATATCTTTGCGGGAGATTACATTTATTTTACTGTTCCAATCATTATATAATGTTTCCAGGGCACTAAATTGCCTTAATTGTTCGGGTGTAAAGTCATCAAAATACTTCAGGATCAGTTCCAGGTGTTGCGGGGTTTTTTCCATATTGAATTAGCGAAGATGATGTAATAAAAAAACATCCAGATATCTAACAGCCACCACCAGGCAAACAGGTCTTTTTCATCAAGCTTTTCCATCGCTTTGTAATAAATAAGTGCCTGAACAAAAAAGCGCAGCGCAAAAACTGCCAAGGATATCCTCCAATCATAAACAACGATAGTTAGTATAAAGAGCGGGTAAAATATAAAATGTGTGAGCGAATAAGTTCCCAGGAGAAATTTGTGAAGCGGTTTGTAATACTTTCCCGTTGTATAATGCCTTGCTTTCTGTCTCATCCAACCCTTAAACGTATTCTCTGGTTCTGAGAAGGTGGTGGCTTCTTTTTCAACCATTACACTGGTATTCTTCCTATCCGCCACCATGCTTATGAATAAGTCGTCATCTCCGCTTGCTACATGATTGATAGCGGAAAATCCTTTGTTTTTAAAAAAGATACTTTTCTTATAGGAGAGGTTCCTGCCGACACCCATATAGGGCGTTCCAGTCAATGCATAAGAAAGATACTGAAGCGCTGAATGAAAAGTTTCAAAACGAATCAGTTTATTGAGTATACCCGGCTTTTTATAATATGCCCCGTAGCCAAGTACGATATCAATGCCTTCGTTATACGCTTCCTGCATCTTCTGCATCCAAAATTCTGATACAGGTACACAATCCGCGTCGGTAAGAAGAATGATCTCATGCCTGGCCTCTTTGATGCCTATTGATAATGGATACTTTTTGCCAGGAATACCTTTAGCCTCCTGGGTTAAGTTTACTATTTGCAAGTGTTTGAAAGCTACTTGCAGTTCCTCTAACAAGTATTTCGACTCGTCCTGGCTATTATGGTTAACTACAATTACTTCATGCGTAGTTGGGTAACACTGACGTAGCACACCCGGAAGGTTTTTGGCAAGGTTGGCCGCTTCGTCGCGGGCACAAACTACTACAGTTACCGGGTGTTGTTGCGACTTCTCCTTATTATCCGGTTTATGGAATGCGAGCCTTCTAAAAATAAAAAGGTAATAAAGTATTTGAATACCAGTTACCACTGAAAAAGAATAAAAAATGATCTCCCACCATTGTATCCTGAATTGCATACTGATATGTACGGTTAACTGCGAAAATATGTGAATCCGGGGAAACCCCGTGGCAGGTGTAAGCGAAACTATGCCTTGATATAGCTTTGTTTCTACATAATTACATCTTGTTCCTGTAACCACTTACCAAGAAATGCGTCTCATAGAATCTATAATAAATATTGATAACAGATAGTAACATTAAATTTTTAGCTACTGCAATCAAAACGCTTCCTGTTTTGGAATGTCGGTTATTTTTTCAAAATTTGCAATCAAACGAAAAAGCATGAGAAATTTATTACTTGCACTATTTCTTGTTCCGGTCATCTTTACATCCTGCCGCCTTATAACAGGTAAACGTGTAAAGGGCAATGGCAACATCAGAACGGAGGAACGCCCGGTTTCTTCATTCACCAAGGTGGAAGTACGCGGAGCTATGAAAGTATATATAAAACAGGGTGACCTGGAACCGGTTAGAATTGAAGCGGACGAGAACTTGCTGCCTTATATTGAACTTATTCAAAACGGTGATGAACTTACTGTGAAGACCAAGAATGGCTTTAATCTTAATTCTTCCGGAGATATGAAGATATATGTCACCGCCCCCATCTATAAGAGAATACAAGTTTCCGGTGCATGCGATATAATTGGGCAGAATAAAATTGATGATTCAGAAAAGCTTGACCTGCATGTAAGCGGGGCCGGAGAGATCAGGATGGACGTGGATGCGCCTAGCATTGCTGCCAGTATTTCGGGTAGTGGTAATGTTAACCTTAAAGGTGAAACAAAGAAATTCGATCTTGAATTATCCGGCGCCGGAAAGGCGAAATGTTATGAACTTCTTTCAGAAAATACCAAAGTAGACATCAGCGGCGCAGGTGACGCGGAAGTTTATGCCAGTGTAAAACTAGAGGCAGATGTTAGGGGTGCAGGAACTGTTAATTACAAGGGTAACGCTAAAAGTGTTAACCAACACGTAAGCGGTGCAGGAAGCGTCAATAGGAAAGATTGATTTATTGGAGTATGATCGATTTGGCCAGGTTATGAATACAACTTCGTTTACAAAGAATGACCTGGTAGTGGTACAGGTAACGCTTGAGAAATCATTTTCAGGGGCGATTGAAATATCGTAATCACAGATATTCTGCCAGCCGGTTTTTAAATTGAAAATGCCATCACAAGGGAAGTGTGCGCAAAAACGCGGCGCTTTGTTGAAAGGCCAAATAGGAAACTCTTTATCCTGGTACAACTACCGAACCCGGTAAACCGGGTATCGCAGGTAATCCGGTTCGATATAAGGGGTACTCCTGAAAACAAAATCAAGTTGTGCTCTTGCACTTTTGGCAAAGGCGGTATCACTGACTCTTCGTTGCTCGAGTAAAGACCTGGTCTCGGGATGGGATTTAAGATATTCTTCCGCCTTTTCTTCAAACACATAATTACTATACCCTTCTTTTTGAGTGAGTATAGCATCGAAAAAATTCCATGCAAAATAGGAATCATTGCTTTGTGGTTCCAGGACTTCCACCAGGAACCGGTTCGCGATTTGATTCATGGGAATAAAAAAGTCTCCCTTGCGGAACTTCAAGGACTGCTTTTTTACATTGACTGTTGCGTCGCTATTTGGATGGTGCATCTCGTATTGACGCGGAGAAGATTTATAATCATTGATCTCGTACACTTCCACGTTGATCACTGTATCTGCTGGCAATGCATACATGTGTACTTTATTTATTTCTAACAGGCTGACTACCTTCCACCAGCCCTGGGGGATAATATACGCCACCGGTTTTTGAACAGTGGCGGCCGGTTCATAAAAATTATAAAAATCGATTTTCTTTTCGAAAGGTTTGCTACGATCATAGAATAATCTTGGAAGTCCTGAAACACCGCTGGTCTTCTTTGTAGCCTCAAACCCCTTATAAGTAATGGCTGAGAATTTTGAGCTGTCAAGTATCCACTTTACAGGAAACGATGCCTGTAATTTAACACCCTGTTTTGCCTGTTCTCTTAAAGCCTGGATCGAGCTGCCGTAAGCGGAGGCAAAATCGATGAAACATTCCATGAGCGCATACGTAGATTTTACTCTTTGTTCGTACGACTTCAGCATGTGTGTTTCCGTGGTAAAACCGAATGCGTTCCATAGCGTGGCAAAGCCACTCGAATACCTGGGACTATCAAAAAATTCTGGCCAGCCTTTGTCAGGCGTTTCGCCGAAGAAATTGACATAAGGAACCAGGTCGTACCCTTTTTCTTTCATGCGAGCATACAAACCAGGTTCAAATTGCCTGTTCATAAACTGGCCCATTGCGCCACCCAATTTGCTGTGCTGAGACGATATCAGCGTCATGATATGCTGGTAATCTGCACCATTACTTACGTGGTTGTCTACAAATACGTCGGGGTCAAGAAAGTGGTATATGCCTGCAAACGACCTTGCTTCCTTTGAATCGCATTTGATAAAATCGCGGTTCAAGTCAAGATTTTGCGAATTGCCACGAAACCCAAATTCTTCCGGGCCGTTTTGATCTACCCGGTAGTTGGCGCTTCTATTTAAACAACCGCCTATATTGTAGACTGGTATGATCGCAAGTACAACGTTATCAGGAAGATTTGTTTTTCCAATTGCCAGGTCACGGGCTAATAGCACAGAGGCATCTATACCGTCTGGTTCACCGGGGTGGATGCCATTATTAACCTGGATGACGGTCTTCTTCTGCCGGTGCCAGGCACGCGGAGCAAACTTGCCCTCATTTGAA
>JBBJOD010000450.1:0-4570 GCA_037721715.1 Chitinophagaceae bacterium
AAATGAGAGATTATAATGGAAATTAATAAAATATTAAAATGTCAGCTACTATAATGAAGCATAAATAATTATTTTTTGAACTGAACCGTTACCAGTTACTCTGTAAGAAGTTTTATTGCCAAATTTTTAAATATATCAAACCTTTTAGCATGAGAATTCAATCTGTTTTGTTTCGCTCCTCCTATCCATCTCAAATGGTAATAGACCTGGGACATTAAGAGCCTTTGCTTGAATTCATCCCGGCAATATTCACCATCAGGCCAACGAATTGTTGTGTAAATTTCGATTTCTTTACTTGCATGTTCTTCGCTGCCTTCGATGATACTTGCCAAATCAATTTCTCCAACAGCAACGGCTCCTGATTCCCAATCAATCGGATAAATAGTGTTTTGCTTTATTAATATATTTTTAGGGTAATACTCTCCGTGTATACATGTTAAAGCTGATTCAGTTAAAATTTTTACATTGTCTTTGAAATATTTACACAGCCTTAGCAACCAATAATATTTGCTACCTAAACTGTTGGTTAATGCTTCCACTTTGTTAGCCCAAAAATGATAATATGAAGCGTTATAAACTGTAAGAAAAGAAGGAAAATTTGATTCGTAATGGGCATGAAAGCCTGCAATCCACCGAACAGCTTTTTCCAATACATTTTTCTCAGTTCCCCGGTAGAGTTGTGTTGCGCCTTCCACATATTCAAGAACCATCAACAGATCTTTACTTTCTTCCAGGCAACAGGTACCATAAAATTTAACTGTAGGTAAAGGGGATTGCTGTAAAATTTTAGTATAAATGCGGGCCTCGTACTCCACCCCTCCACGATGTCCAAAATTATTCGGACCTAATCCATTAAGATATTTACAGAATAAAGAAACCTGTTGATTTTCAAATTCATATTTCACAATTTCAGTCGGGAATGTGCTGGCGTAAATACATGGCTCTCGATTTAAAATTTTGATTTTTTGATCAGTTACCCCGTGATTTAATAAAAGTGAAGAAAGGCAGTTGGCAAGTGTATTATCGACAGGCAATGGAATCATAACTGTAATTCAGTTTTTTTAAGATTCAGTAAATCAATAATCAAATGTTTACGAATTCTATTAATCTTGTTTTTTGCTTTACTAGCGCATTCTTTAGCCTTTATTTTTGCTTCTTTTGAAAGGCAAAACTCAAATGCCTCTTTTAAAATTTTATCATTAAGCTCTTCAACATTTATTAGAATAGGCCATTCAAGTGTTTTAACCTGTCTGGAAAGTTTAGCACCACCGGTCACCGAATCAATGGGGATAACGGGTACCCCATTTTTTAATGCAAGCACTGTTCCGTGCAAACGGGTTGTAATAACTATATCCATTCTTGCAATAAGTGATTCAATCTCGCCTGGGGTACGTAGCCCACCCGTATTGTTTTCAAGTGCGGTGTCAATATGCACTATTGACATCTCCCGGTTATCGGTTAAATGCTTGATAGCTTCATGAGCTTTTTCATGCTGATCTCTTTTTCCGTATTCATCCTGCTTTGTAATAAGAATAACACCTACAACCGGCACTTGAGGAGGAGGAGCATAGATAGAAATGTCAGGATTGGAAGTTGCTGAACTATCCCGTTCATATAGAATAGTGAAAGGGTTCCACTCTTCTAAGGGTTGTATCAGGGTAAGGTTCAAACCTATCAATCTACAGTCCGCAAAACGGGCCAGTAAGTCCGTAACCGGCCAGCCATTCCCAAACGGTCCGCATACAAAAAGCAGATCTGTATATTTGGCAGGATCAACTGTTTGCCAATTAACCCCCCCAGGATAAGGAAAGGCATCTGCAACAGCTACTTCGTAAGTTATATTTGCTTTTTCAAGCCACCCGCATACATTGTCCCTTGCGATCATATCACCGGCCGTATTTCCCATGCCCTCGAAACTAAACCAACCAGTGATTAAAATATTCATAATGCATTTTATACTCTTAACAAATTAGTGCCGGTTTATTAAAAAACGGAATGTTCTCGAATGAACACAGTTCAATACCGTTTTTGTCAACAAACTCCTTTATGCTTTTGTCGCATAACGTACTTACCTCTTTTTTTCGTTCCGCCTTGTACATCGTTTCTATATCTTCATCGAGACCCGGATGACACGCCATTTCAGTATAACCTTCGGATAGTTTTACAATAATTTGTTGTAGCCCTTTAACGCTGATAGCCTGGGGAAAAGGCGAACCATCAGTACATTGTCCGTAAAAGTCGCCGCAATACCTTACCTCTTCGCTGCATCTTCGCAACGTAATATTCAGGCTTTGTGCGATTTCAATAAATACAGGACGGATGTTTTCCCTTAGGTGCACATGCTGGTGCGAATCAATATGGGTTGGCTTCCTGCCCATTATTAAAACAAAAATTTCAAGCTGGCGCCTGACTTCTTTTTCTACTGCATCTTTGTTGTTTAATGAAACCACTTCATAGAGCGGCTCCCATTCTCCATTCATGTACGTCCATTCGCCTAAATCAACATGTAAGCCAATGCCAAATGTCAAATTATTTTTTGCATATGCTGCTGCTTCTGCTGCAGCTGGATACCTTACCATCAAACTGGCGCTGGTTAAAATGCCTTGTTCATAAGCTTGAATAATACCCTTGTTGATTCCTTTCGACTGCCCGAAGTCATCTGCATTTACAATTAGCTTTCTGCCACTCATACACTATACACTTAAATCGTTTAAAAGCTTTTCCAGAACCGTTTCAGCCCTAAAGTATTCTTCCGCAATGTCTTTGGCCGCCCTACTGTGTTTTTTGTAATCACTATTAATCGTGTCAAATGCTGAAATAATTTCCTCCATCGTGTTGAACGCGAACAGGCCTTCTCCTGTTGGAAGCGTACAACCAAAAGCCGTATCCTGTGTAATCACTGGCCGTCCGGCAGCAAGGTAAGAGGCACTTCGTTCACTGAACCAGCCGCTTCTCAAACGTATATTTTGATCTTTAGCAAACGTAAATTCACCCCTCGAGTTTATTATGTAGTCCCGGTAGGACCACGGGTTAGTACTAAAAGAAGGACCATCAATCAGCTTCCAACCATTTGATGTAAGCAACGTATATTCATCGCTAGCTAACCCTAATGAAGGCACTACGGTGCCTTCGCCATGCTTGATAGTTTCCGGTTTAGCTAAATTCATGGCTAGTTCAATCGGTTGACTAATTCTTTGGGGCAAATCAATAAACTTCAGAAATTCATAGTGCTTGCTCCAATAATAAGTTTCGCCATTAAACTGAAGATCACGACCCCCTTGTTTCCAGTTCCCTACTGTAGTGAACTCTTTTTTGGCAGGCTCTTCTCCATCTTTCCAAAAATCCAGCAATACTGGTTGTCGTGTTTTGGCACGCAAACGGGGCAAGGCTGGAATGGGGCAATCAGCATTCCCAATGTTCTCACCATAAGTAACTACATCATGATGTTCGTTAACGATAGAAATTACAGTCTCATCTCCTTCAGCATACTTAATTTCATGATAAACAGGATCGGTACCAAAATAAACAAGACGGCCGACTTTTAATCCCTCTTCTTCAAACCGTGTAGCCGCCGAAACATTAAAGACGAGATCGGCGTTAGCCAATAAATCTTCCGCTTTTGCTTTACTTAAACCCAACCATTCTTTATTTTTTGAAAAGCTGCAGCGATAGGCCCAGTTATCGCCGACACCAAATTGTTTTACTAAATTTTTTAAATAAGGGACCGCGTAATCAGCATTATCAACGCGCATCCCAAATTTGGGATTATGAGGCCACGTTGATGTCGTCTCAAAATAGTAAACGTTATGCTCAAGACGCATGAGTCCTACGACTAATTGCATGTGCATCCATGCCATACCGGCATAAGGGTCAGATGCCAATGTTCCTACAACAACAATATCTAAACGTTTCATAATTACCCTCTATTAAAATGTTCGACAAGAAATCTTTTTGAAGTATTGTATATATGGAATTAAGAATTCCATTAAGGAATACACTCTGACTTTCTATTATTTTGTGGTGTTATGCCTGATTTAATAAAGCAGTTTTTTTCGTTGTGAAAAAGCTTCTATCATGATCGCGAACAATCTCAATTACTTTGCCACCTTCTAAATGTAAAATAACGTTGCAGGAGTTAAGAGTATCCAACCTGTGAGTAATCATGAATGTAGTGCGGCCTTCCATTAACCGTTCCATAGCTTCCATAATCTGAGCTTCTGTTTTTATATCGAGCGAGCTTGTAGGTTCATCAAGAATTAATACAGGGGCATTTTTTATGAATGCACGGGCAAGTGAAATCCGCTGCCTCTCGCCTCCTGATAGTTGCATACCCCGTTCACCCACGAGCGTATCATAGCCGTCTTTACATCTTATAATAAATTCATGGGCATTGGCAGCCGTGGCAGCATCAATCATTTCTTTGTCTGAGGCTCCGGGCTTTCCATATCTAATATTTTCACCGATTGATGTAGAAAACAGTACAGGATCCTGGAGTACTATACTAAACTGGTTGCGGTAATCTGCCAGCTTGTATTTTTTTATATCCACCTCGTCGATAGTGATTGTGCCA
>JBBJOD010000451.1:0-4569 GCA_037721715.1 Chitinophagaceae bacterium
AAATCACTAAAACTGCTGATGCCGGAATGAGAGAAAAGAAAGCAATGCCATTTTACAGGGGTCTGCGGGAACACTCGGACCAGGGTGCTACCATACAAGATAAACATGAGTTATTTCCTATACCGCAGTCTACCATTGATGTAGATACCGGAGCGGTGGTACTACAAAATACGGGTTATTAAATAACAGGTTGTAAATTTAAGCGGGTACCCAAACCGGCAATGGATCACCCGCCAACAATCGCTTAAAGTATTCAATTGATTTTTTTTGTCACCGGTGCTCAATTTCTGCATCCGTCAACGCTTAAGTTAGTAGTAACTGCAACGGGGTTTGTGCACGAGCCAGTACGGTATTTTACTTGAAAGGCATTATCAAAATTTCAAACTTTTATGCTCCATCGAAAATTGATTATCACACTTACCTGCTTGTGTTTTTTCTTTAAGGGATATGCACAAAAGGTACAGCCATCAATGGTACTATGGTACAGGCAGCCGGCGAATTTTTCCGATAGCCTCCCTTATAAAAATGGTAGTACAACCAATCCGTTTGACGACCGAAATGGTAAAGGATGGGTAGAAGCCCTCCCCATCGGAAATGGCAGAATGGGCGCTATGGTTTTTGGTGGAATAGAAACTGAACGCCTTCAATTAAATGAAGAAAGCCTTTGGGCAGGCTATTATCATGATGTCAACAATCCGGAAGCGTACGCTGCTTTGCCGCTGGTTCGCCGGCTGATCTTTGAAGGAAAAGAAGATTCTGCAAAGCTGATCGGCGAGAAAGCAATGCTGGGTATTCCCAAAAGAGTTAGCCCGTACCAATCGATGGGCGATCTGTTAATGGTGTTTCCTGGTTTGGTAAAGGAGCAAACAAGGAATTATTACCGTAGTTTAGATGTTGACCATGCCATGGCAACTGTACGGTTTGAGCAGGGCAACAATAAATTTACCCGCGAAGCTTTCGCCTCCCATGTTGATGATGTGATAGTGCTGCGCCTGACTGCTTCTCAAAAAGGCAGCCTTTCCATAAATCTTTCCTTAGACCGTGAAAAAGATGCGGGTTCAATGGTAAAAAATAATTCCGTTATACTAAGTGGCCGGCTAAACGTACCGGATGAGAAAGGCATAAATCATGGCATGTTGTTCGCGACGCATGTTTTACCAATTTGCAAAGGCGGTATAATTACCTCGAAAGAAAATAAGCTGATCGTAACCAATGCCGACGAAATTATATTGCTTATTGCACAAGCCACCGGTTTTGGTGGAAGGGATCCTCAACAATCATGTGCCGCTGCTTTGTTAGCTGCTTCCAAAAAGTCGTATGATGTGTTAAAAGGAAACCACATACTGGATTACCAGAAACTTTATGGACGGGTAAAAATTAACCTCAATAATATCCCAGACAAAGAAGCATTTGCGGTACCTACCGATAAAAGGATAGAAAGGTTAAAAACAGATAGTAGCGGAGACGATTATTTATCAGCACTTCAGTACCAGTACAGCCGCTATTTAATGATTTCCTGCTCCCGGCCCGGTGACTTGCCCGCTAATTTGCAGGGATTATGGAACCAGCACATGAAGCCGGCATGGGAGTCGGACTATCATACCAATATCAATCTCCAAATGAACTATTGGTTTGTAGAAGCAGCCAATTTAGCCGAGTGCCATAAGCCGCTGATAACCTATATTGATACGCTTGCCTACCATGGAAAACGCACTGCAAAAGTTCATTATGGTGCTAATGGATGGGTTGTACACCATGCATCTGACTTGTTTGGTTATACAGCGCCGGTTGCAGGGGTGCATGGTGTGTGGCCGGTAGGAGGAGCCTGGCTTGCGAGGCACTCTTTCGAGCATTATTTGTATAGCGGTAATACAACATTCCTTCGTGATAAAGCTTATCCTCACCTGCGTGGCGCTGCTGCTTTCATGTTAGACTTCCTGATGGAGGTTCCACCGGGCTTGCCTTTTGCCGGTAAGTTGGTGACCAACCCATCACACTCTCCTGAAAATGCTTTCGAGCGCCCTGACGGCACGCAATCTCAATTTACAAGTGGAGCCACCATGGATATCCAGATTACCAGGGACCTCTTCGATAACTACCTGGAGGCATTAGATGTGCTGCAAAAATCACAACCCGGCCTTGACAGAGAATTTCAGTCGAGCATAGTAAAGGCACGCGAGCACCTGCTGCCGCTTCAGGTAAATTCATCAGGGCGCATACAGGAATGGATAGAGGATTATAAAGAAACAGAGCTAGGGCACAGGCACATTTCACATGTTTATGGATTATACCCAGACAATCAAATTTCGGTAAGCAAAACGCCGGAAATGGCCAAGGCAGCATTACAAACCCTGTCTGTGCGGTTGCAGGGAAATCCCGACCAGCCCAAAACGAAGTTCGGAGCCTTTGATTCGTATTTAAACGGGAAGAAAGGAACAGGTTGGGGCCGTGCCTGGATAGCCTTATGTTTTGCCCGGCTTGGTCTTGGAGACGAAGCGTATAAACATCATTTATACCTGCAATCGCAGTTTGTATTTCCCAACCTTTTCGGGATAGCTCATGGTACCTATCAAATTGATAATGTATTTGGAAATGCTGCTGCCATCAATGAAATGCTGCTGCAAAGCCAGGAAAGTTTCATCCATTTATTACCTGCCATGCCATCGAAATGGAAGGATGGTTTTGCAAACGGTTTGCGCGCCATAGGTGGTTTCCAGGTGGATATGACATGGCAGGATACAACCATTACAGTAGCTACCATAGAATCTACTATTGGAGGATTGTGCAAAGTAAAAGCGGGAAAAATAATACGTAGATAATTTCAGGAAAAGATAACATCCGGTTCCAGTCCGAAAGCGCTGGTGTAATCGTATTTGATACAAAAGCCGGCAAGCGATACCAGTTGATCTTCTAAAACTATTCAGTACGCTTGAGGATGCCATCATCAGGTTGTAAACATCTAACGGCACGTGATATGAACTGTGACGAAGATTCAAGTTATTTATTGACCTTGAATACAATTTTTTAAGTTGGACTAAGTAGGGTATCTAACACATTGATTTTATAGCCATTGAACAGTTAAGTTTATAAACTATTTCAGTTTATACCCCTCAGTTAATATATTTACTCAAAATTAGTGGCATATTTTCGACCAATTGATGAATCACAAAATGATGAAGGTTGTTAAGAAATGAAGCTGTGATCTTTGACAAATTTATATGGCCCGCAACTTACTTATTCCACAACCTGACAATACAAATGTATTGCATCGTACCGAGGTGTATCATGCTAACATCTTAAGGTGCCTGGGGAAATCAAAATTTCCCATGACATTACCTCAAATTGCAGAAGCTATAAAGATAAGCATACCTACCTGCACCAAATTGATAAAGGAATTAACCAAAAAGAGGCTGGTGTCAAAAATGGGCAAAAAGTCTACTGAAAATGGAAGGAGGCCCGGTACGTATACTTTAAATAAAGAAAAATTTTTCGCAATAGGCGTTGAGATCTTATCAAAATTTATTCATGTTAGCGTGGTAGGACTCGATTTTCAAACAGTTCATGAAAAAGTAAACCGCGATTTCATCCTGGAGGATACTGATCTTTGCCTTCGCTTTATTATTAGCTTTATTTCTAATACCATAAGATCGTCTAAAATTCACAAAGACTGTATTATAGGAGTTGGTATAGGGATAATTGAAAATATCGCAGGTAAAATTGGTAAACCGATGACGTTCTTTCAAAATAAAACTATTCCTATCAAGGATCAAATAGAAAATGCGCTGGAACTTCCGGTTTTAATCGACAATGATACAAGGGTTATTGCTATAGCCGAACAAGTACTAGGCCTGGCAAAGGGAGTAGAAAACGTAATCGTGGTAAAGGTAAGCCGCACTCTTGGTATGGGAATTATCATTAACGGCCTGATCATTACAGGAAGTGCAGGACTTTCCGGAAATATAAGTCATACCCAATTTGGCAAAAGCTCCCGTTTATGCTATTGCGGAAAAAAAGGGTGCCTGGGAACTGCCATAGGTGGCGATGCACTTTTGCTGGATTTTAAAGAAGCACTGGAAAATAACCAGCAGTCAATACATTTTACTGCCGATAAACTTGAAACGTATAGATACCACGATATCCTGGACGCCGCATCCTTAGGCGATGAGCTGAGTATTTCTCTTATTCAGCAACAAGGTTTTAAACTTGGTGAAGCATTAGGAAATGTGCTGAATATTTTTAATCCTGAACTATTAATTATAGACGGTGAATACCTGATGCTTGATCAGTTGTTTATTGATGCGGTAAAAAACGGTCTTAGAAAGACAACCTTAGTGAATATACTCCAATGCTGCGAGGTTAAGGGTTCAACGTTGGGGAGATACCTCAGTTCCAAAGCGGGTGCAGCTATGCTATTTAAGCAATATGACCTTGTCGGGGCGTGATAAGGACACTCAGTACAACACGCTAACAACGATACTCCTTCGCATTTTTTCCTAAAAAAAATTTTTCCTTAAACTTGCATAGTTTAAAAAATATTTTATTAACTTACTGTTGATTTAAAAATAGCTT
>JBBJOD010000452.1:0-4562 GCA_037721715.1 Chitinophagaceae bacterium
TCATTTGTGAAAACGGCTCCATTATTCCATTTAAAGGCAACGTTACCTTAATAAGATAATATGCCAGTCAATCAGCACTTAAACCAAATTTCCATGGACAGAATGGTTGCAAAGAAGGCAGGATCTACCCTGTTGGTCCTCGGCTTTTTGCTGGTCGCCATGTCGAAACTCTATGCCCAGGATATTCACTTCTCTCAGTTTTTTGAAGCGCCCCTATTAAGAAATCCTTCGCTTGCAGGCATTTTCACCGGAGACATCCGCGTTCAGGGCGTGTACCGCGACCAATGGAATAGTTTTACCAATGCTTACCGTTCAGGATCGTTAAACGCTGAATACAAAATGCCCATCGGCAAAGGGGATGACTTCGTTACTGCAGGTATTCAACTCCTTTATGATAAAGCTGGAACCGCAGGACTTACCTCTACTCATTTTTTACCGGCCATTAATTACCATAAATCTTTAAGCCAGAAGAGAGTGATGTATATATCCGTCGGGTTTATGGGTGGCGTTGTTCAGAAGAGCATTGACAGGTCTAAAATTACGACTAATAGTCAATTCGACGGCGCAGCATACAATCCGTCACTAGCCGACGGGGAATCCCTTCTGAATACCGGCTATGCCGCTGCAGATGGCAGTTTTGGCGCCAGTTTCAATACAACATTTGGTGAGGAGGAGAAAAACACCCTGTTTTTTGGCGCGGCTTATCACCATTTTAACAGGCCCCGTAATTCCTTTTATTTATCCGCACAGGCAGCGCTTTACCCAAAATATGTTTTTTCCGGTGGTGTCAAATATACGATCGACGATTATACTTTCTTTACCCTTCAATCAGATTATTCTCAGCAGGGCAGTTTCAATGAAATCATAGGGGGGGCTTTGTATTCTTTTAAAATCGGAGAGCCGGATGTGCCGTTGTATACTTTGCATGCAGGCGCTTTTTTAAGGTGGAAAGACGCCCTGATCCCCGTTCTCAAAATAGATTATAACCCACTTTCTATTGCTATAAGTTACGATGTAAATGTTTCATCCCTAAAAACCGGCAGCCAGGGCCGTGGCGGGTTTGAATTGTCTGTTTCATATGCAGGTTTCCTGGACCGCCGAAATTCTTCACAATTCAAAATGCTTTGTCCTCGCTTCTAGTGGTAATTATACTAAGCAAGCAGTTCCTTTTTGCTCTTCATAAACAAAGTTGCTGGTAACTTGTTACAGCTATCGTATCAAAAGAATGTTATGAAGCTTCAGATAGGACAACCAGCACCGGATTTCAGTTTATTCGATTCAAATAAAAAAAAGATTTCCCTATTGGATCATAAAGGTAAAAATGTATTGCTTTTGTTTTTCCCTATGGCATTTTCAAGTGTATGCACTAAAGAGCTATGCGATGTAAGAGATGGAATAACTGAATACAACAATGCCAATGCTATCGTGTACGGCATCAGTGTAGATTCAGTTTATACACTTGCTAAATTTAAGCAAGACCAACATCTAAATTTTTCACTGTTAAGTGATTTCAACAAAGAAGTTTCAACCTCATACGGGGCACTTTATGAAACTTTCGGGTTTGATATGAAAGGAGTTTCGAAAAGAGCCGCTTTTATTATAGATAAAGATGGTATGGTACAATACGAGGAAGTACTTGAAAATGCTTCTGAAGTTCCCGATTTTGCAGCGATAAAAGCTGTGCTTTCATAGATGGGCAACAAAAGTTAAATTACCTATAAATTGAATTTGACATTAGGTGTTATTAACTAGCCAGTTGTATTTTTCATGAAATGCTTTGTATATTTGAACGAAAGGTTATACCTTCTTCGAGTAAAATATCAAGGCTTATGAAGATTTTTTACATAATGTCTTTTATTTTCCTTTTTGCTGTCGATGCAAAAAGTCAATCCCGGTTAAATACAGGTTCAACAATTATAATGGCGAAGCCGTATCCCAATCCGGCATCAAGCAAAATTACTTTCAACTTCGAAAACGGGTACAACAAGAATTTCTCCTTCCAGATTTTCAATTTCATTGGTAAGAAGGTTTATGATTTACCTGCACTTACCCAAAAAACTACCGTTGATGTTACAGACCTCTACCGTGGAGTATATATTTTCCAGGTGAGGGACCAAACTGGAAGAATTATCGAGTCGGGAAAATTCCAGGTAGCCAGGTAAATGTTTAGCTCCTATTCTATTACAACACTTCAACGATCAAAAACTTGAGGTACTGGGTATTTTCCATTCCTCTAATGATCGGATGATCGCTTGCCTGCGTTTGGTATGTTACCTGTCTAATATAACGCCTCGCATCTTTTGCAGCTTCGTCTATTATATTTAGAAAAAGTTCCGGATGAATAAGGTTGGTACAGGAAGATGTTACCAGGAATCCACCTTTTCGTACGAGTTTTAAACCTCGAAGGTTGATTTCTTTATAACCGGAAATTGCCTTGTCAATTTTCTCCCTGCTTTTTGTGAAGGCGGGCGGATCCAGGATCACCACATCATATTGTTTGCGTTCTTTTGCCCAGATTTTCAAAGTGTCGAAAGCATTGAGCATTTCAAAACTACAAATGTGTTCGAATTTATTCAGAGCAGCGTTTCTTCTTGCCTGCAATACAGCCGGTTGGGAGATATCTAATCCCACGACTTTTTTTGCTCCATAATGTGCAGCATGCACAGAAAAGGTACCAGTGTAGCAAAATACTTCTAATACATCCGCCCCGTTAACGATATGTTCCAGGCACCTGCGGTTATCCTGCTGATCTAAGAAATAGCCGGTTTTTTGACCGTTTTCTATGTCAACATGAAATTGTAAGCCGTTTTCATTAATGATTATTTGAGTATCAAATGGCGTTGAAAGATATCCTTTCTGTTGCGTCAAGCCCTCCAGTTCACGCACCGGAACGTCGTTTCGCTCGAAGATACCTTTGGGTTTAAAAATACTTTCCAGGGCATTTACAATGGCAGGCTTCCACTGGTCAATTCCAAGGGCAAGGGTCTGCACTACCAGGTAATCATTGAATTTATCGATAATAAGCCCGGGCAGGTAGTCAGCTTCTCCAAACACAAGCCGACAATTTTCGGTGTAGCCAATTTTCTTCCGGTATTCCCAGGCTTGTTGAACCCTTCGCAGGAAAAAATCTTCGTTTATAGATTCGGCATAGTCCCTTGTAAGCAAACGAACGAGGATCTGCGACTTGGAGTTGATGTATCCTTTGCCTATAAATTTCTTTTGAGCCGACACCACTTCAACAATTTCACCTCCTTTAATATTTAAATCAACGTTTTGTACTTCGTTTGCATATATCCAAGGATGGCCGTTTTCCACGCGCTTGCTGATCTTGTTCTTTAACGCAATAGTAATCATAACAGGCAAAGTTAAATAAGTTCATACGACAATTTGTCCTTACAATTGTGTTGGCAATATTATTGACCATAGTACCTTTGCGTAGTAAATAATAAACATATTAAAACCTTACTGGATAAAATGCCTTTTTTTGACATTCGTTTTTACTAATACTGCGTCAAAAGAACAGGTAGAATTTTACGACAATTTGTACAACATGAAAGAGAGAGACTATAACAACACAGTAGAAGGCAACGAATCACTGCCATTGGAAAATGAGAACGATGGCTCCATTAACATCAATGCCGATTCTGATGTACCCGGAACTTCTTATTTGAAATCAGCGATCGATGAAAATGAATCTGAAAGGCTGAAGGCTGAAGTTGCTGAATTAAAGGACAAATACCTTCGGCAGGTAGCTGAATTCGATAATTTTCGCAAGCGGAACGCCAAGGAAAGGTTGGAACTTATACAGACGGCAGGTAAAGATGTGATTGTTTCACTGCTAGATGTAATGGACGATTGTGAGCGTGCTCAGAAACAAATTGAAAACAGCGAGGGGCCTGCGAATATCAAAGAAGGTGTTCTCCTTGTTTTTAATAAACTCAAAACAACTATCCTGAACAAAGGTGTTAAACCAATGGAAAGCATCAACCAGGATTTTAACCCCGATCTTCATGAAGCGATCACGGAAATACCGGCGCCAAATCCTTCACTGAAAGGGAAAGTGCTGGATGAAGTACAGAAGGGCTATTACCTTAATGATAAAATTATTCGCTTTGCGAAAGTCGTTGTCGGTAAGTAGCCGGTGATAGGATGGAATTAAATAATATTAGTTGTAATGACTAATAAATCAATGTAAAGGAATATGTCCAAACGAGATTACTATGAAATATTAGGAGTGGCTAAAGGCTCCTCGGCCGACGAATTAAAGAAAGCCTACCGCAAGGTAGCCATGCAGTTCCATCCAGACCGGAACCCGGGAGATAAAGCGGCCGAAGATAAATTTAAAGAGGCGGCCGAAGCGTATGAGATATTAAGCGATGCTGATAAGCGGGCACAGTATGACCGATTCGGACATGCAAGTGTTGGAAGTGGACGGGCAGGGCAAAGTGGAAACATGGACGATATATTCAGCCAGTTTGGTGATATATTCGGAGATGATGTATTTGGGAGCTTTTTCGGCGGTAGCCGCGGAAGAGGGGGAAGTGGGGGAAGAAGTCATGGTA
>JBBJOD010000453.1:0-4551 GCA_037721715.1 Chitinophagaceae bacterium
TCTCCGGCTTCAACTGGCTGGCTGAATATACGGCCACTTACAACAAAGCTATCGGAAAGCACAATATTGCCGCGCTTGCCGGCTACACGGTACAGGAAGACATCAGTGATGAAAATTCTTTAAGCAGCAACAATTTCCCCAATAACCTGGTGCCTACCTTAAGCGCCGTTAGCGGAATCATCACAACAGGAACAGCTACCAGGGCAGAATGGTCGATTGTGTCCGAACTTGCCAGGATCAATTATAATTTTGATGGAAAATATTTTATAACCGCATCTATAAGAAGGGATGGCTCGTCCCGTTTTGGTGCAAACAATAAGTATGGGGTATTTCCCTCTGCTGCCATAGCCTGGCGCATATCTGATGAACCGTTTATGCAAAACATCCCATTAGTAGATCTCTTGAAATTCAGAGCCAGTTTTGGAAGAACCGGTAATAATAATATTGGCAATTACGCCTCTCTGTCTACCATTAACTATATTAAATACACCACTGGCGGAGTAGCGATCGGTGGTTTCGCCCCGGGTGTTATTCCAAATCCCAACCTGACGTGGGAAACCCAGGAGCAATTCAACGCCGGCATCGATGTAGGTTTATTCAAGGGAAGGATAAACCTGACAGCAGACTACTTTATTTCCAGAAACAAAGACCTGCTTCTTAACGTGAATATACCAACTGCATCAGGTTTTAGCACCGCACTTCAGAACATCGGAGAAGTAAAAAACAATGGTTATGAACTAGTGCTAAGCACAGTTAATTTAAATGGCAAATTGCAATGGTCTACGGACATCAATTTTTCAGCGTACAAAAATGAGGTGGTTAGATTAGGGCCTTCAGGGGACGACATTATTTCGGGAAACAATATCACCCGTATCGGTCAACCCATCGGGATGTTCTATGGATTTACTGTTGATGGCATCTTTAAAAATTCGGCCGAGCTGGCGGCAGGTCCCATTTATAACAAGGGTTTGGCTGATGAAACAAGAGTGGGAGATATCAGGTTCAAAGATGTAAGCGGACCGGCAGGCAAGCCCGATGGAAAAATTGACAATTCAGATATTTCTATCATGGGCTCACCTTACCCCGATTTTTATTTCGGTGTCACCAACCGGTTGTCTTATGAGAACCTTAGCCTGAGTTTTAACCTCGCCGCATCATATGGCAGTGAGATCTATAGCAATGCGATGGTAATCTACAGGCTGATCAGGTCGCGCAGCAGAACACTGACTACAGAAAAAAATTATTGGAAATCAGAAACTGATCCCGGAGACGGTAAAACAGTAAGGCCACATGATAACCCAAGGGGTGGACTTCGTTTGCCAAGTACCCGCTACATGGATAACGGATCTTATCTCCGGATCAACAACATTACACTCAGTTACCTGCTGCCAGACAGCTTTTCAAAAGCCATCTCTCTTGGTTCGCTACGTGTTTATGTGAGTGCGAACAATGCTTATACTTTCACCAAAAATCGATCTTTTAACCCGGATGTCAGCAACAGTGGAAATTCACTGAATCCTGGTATTGACGCTAATAATTACCCGTTACCCAGGAGCCTTATTTTCGGATTGAATGTTGGGTTCTAAGGATAAATAGCCGGTTAAATTTGTTCAACCAAGGTTATAGAAGTTAGGAACTTTGGCCCGGGCTCATCGAATCATTCACGTAAACCTCCGTTCTTTAAGGAGTTAAAAATTGATAGCATATGAAAAAAATTCGCAACATCATAATGATAGCCTCTTTCGCCCTGTTGTCTTCGTGCGGCAAAAGTTTTATTGAAAAAAGTCCTATTTCCTCCGTTACAACCGATGTTCTGTATAAAACGGATAAAGATTTCCAGGATGCTGTAATCGGCACCTACCAGGCTCTAAGAAATCAATATGCCAACATGTGGCAGTTTGGTGACCTCCGTGGCGATGATGCATTTATACAGGTTACCAACCAGCCGAGTTCAACGGCTGTAGACGTATTCTCCATCAATAGCAGCGATGCCCTGCTCAATAACACCTGGGCAAATTATTATATCGCCATCAACCGCGCCAATAATATCCTTACAAAAATTGAAACTGCAGATGTTGCGCTGGTTAAAAATAAAGAACGCTATATCGGTGAAGCAAAATTCTTAAGGGCCGTTGCCTATTTTGACCTGGTAAGGATTTTTGGTGATGTTCAAATGATCCTTAACGTGCCAACGATCGTGGAAACTGCTGCTACACCCAGAAGCCCTGTGGCAACTGTTTATGCTGAAGTAATCATTAAAGATCTGCTCGATGCTGCGGCCAAACTGCCGGTAGCAAATACAGGTACCGAAGTAGGAAGAGCAACGCGCGGAGCCGCTAAGGCCATGCTTGGAAAGGCCTATTTAACGGTGAAAGATTTTGTGAAGGCAGAAGCGGTTTTACAGGAGCTGACGGCGCCTCCTTTTACTTACGCGCTGTTACCGAATTACAACGACCTGTTTGACTACTCTAAAAACGAGCACCACAGCGAATACATTTTCGATATTGAATACGAGGAAGGACTGGGAGGTTTGGGAAGTATTTGGACAAGAGATTTTATGCCGAACGTTACAGCCCTGCTTAATTACTATGGCATCAAAGGCGGGTTTAACGAATCGATTTCTCCCACCAAAACATTTGTTGATTTATGGCAAGCCACAGATAAACGCAAAGATGTCAGCATCCAATGCTGTGGTTCATGGAGGAACCCGACGACCGGGGTTGTTACTACCTTTAATTCAACTACCAGCCAGTCTTACACCTTGAAGTATGTTACACCGGTTGGTATGCAGGGTGATAGCAAGGCTAATTGGAAAGTTGTTCGCTATGCGGATGTGTTGTTGATGCTGGCAGAGGCGATGAACGAAAACGGTAAGACCGCGGCAGCGCTTGTTCCTTTGAACCAGGTTCGTGCCAGGGCGGGTCTTCCAGCCTCTGCAGGCCTTACACAGGTTACCGCACGCGACAATATCGCTTTAGAGAGGAGGTTTGAATTGTCGTTTGAAGGGCACCGTTGGTTCGACCTGGTAAGAACGGGTAAGGCTTTGGCTGCATTGGCACCTGTAGGAATGAAGGATTACATGGAAGTTTTTCCTGTACCATTAAGCCAGGTTAAGGTTATGAACAATCCTACATTGTTTCCGCAAAACAAGGGGTATAACTAAATTTTCAAATGAGACCTACCTGTTAGTTCCTTAACACCCAACAGGTCTGGGGTATCTTACAAAATAACCGGTTTTCTGATTGAATAAACCGGCAGCACATTTTCAAACAAAACAACACCTAAAATGGACAGACGAAATTTTATAAGAAGTACAGGTGCTGTTGGCAGTGCTGTAGTACTGGGAGGTAGTTCAACCCTGGCTAACCTGGCAACGCCGGCCGAAGAACCCTGGTTTGATAAAGCGATGAGGTGGGCCCAACTGGCGTTTGTAGAAAACGATCCCAAACAATATGATCCTGATTTCTGGCTGGACTATTTAAGAAAGATACATGCCGACGGAGTATTGTTAAGCGCGGGGGGCATTGTTGCCTTTTATCCAACTAAAATTCCGCTGCATCACAAAAGTGACTGGCTGGCAGGTACAGATCCGCTCGGTTACCTGGTGAAAGAATGCAGGAAGATGAATATGTCGGTCATCCTTCGTACAGATCCTCATGCCACCCGGCAAGACATGTATGATGCCCATCCTGATTATATCGCAGTCACCGCCGACGGTCAAAAACGCAGGCATTGGGCCAATCCGGAACTGTGGGTCACCTGTGCATTGGGCCCTTACAATTTCGACTTCATGACAAAAGTGAACCAGGAGATCATGGCGAATTATAAACCAGACGCCATATTCTCTAACCGATGGCACGGCCATGGGGTTTGTTACTGCGAACACTGTAAAAAGAATTTCAAAGCAGCTTCCGGGCTCAGCCTGCCAACCGTCTCGGAAAAGCTCGACCCTACTTACCAGAAATGGGTTCAATGGCAAACAGACCGCCTGAAAGAACTATGGTTTCTGTGGGATGCGGAAATACGCAAACAAAGTCCTGCTGCCCGATTCATACCAAATGGTTTCCCCGATAAATTGCTGATGGGTAAACATTCAAATTTTTTCTTTGCAGATCAACAGGCCAGGCGAGGTGTTATACCACCATGGTCAAACGCCAAAGGTGCAAAAGAGTTAAGAGCCGGCCTTGGCATGAAGCCGCTTGTTGGAATTTTTAGCGTTGGCATCGAGGAAGAATTCCGGTGGAAAGATTCAGTACAGAACGATGCTGAAATTAGGATATGGGTAGCAGAAGGCACCGCCAACGGGATGAAGCCCTGTTTTGTAAAATTTGGCGCTACCATCTTCGACAAGCGATGGATGAACGCGGTAGAAAAAATGTACCAGGGCTATCATAAAAACGAACGCTACCTCCGTAATACAGCGCCGATGGCAAGAGTAGGGATGGTCTATTCTGAGCAAACGGATCAGAAATATGGCGGCAAAGCATGGCAGCAAAAAAGCAATGAACATGCATTGGGAATGTATCATGCGCTGGTAGAAGATCGCATGCC
>JBBJOD010000454.1:0-4548 GCA_037721715.1 Chitinophagaceae bacterium
GTGCATGGAGCATCGCTGATTATACGGAAGAAAACTGGCCCCTCGGTTATGCGATGTTTTTGCCCGCAACAAGCAGGTCAGGAGAATTTGCAGAAGCCATGACTGTGCTAACTTATATGAAATTTGAGGAAGTAGAAAAATGGGCCCACTCCTTCAACACAGTTTCTTCTGAAGACAACCGGGGTGACGATTATGAAGCTTTCAAAAAGCGGAAAGCAGAACTCCTAATAGACAGCGTTGGAAAAAAATTTCCCGGGTTAAGAAATTGCATCCATTCTTATTATACAGCTTCCCCATTGTCTTACAGGGATTATATTGGCAATGATGATGGCTCGTTATACGGCATTGTAAAGGATTTCAAAGACCCGTTAAGGACTTTTCTTTCGCCCCGCACTAAACTGCCCAATCTTTACTTTACCGGCCAGAACCTGAATATGCATGGTATCTTAGGGGCGGCCATGAGCGGACTTGTTACCTGTTGTGCGCTGATAGGTAATGACAAAATCATCGAAAAAATTAGAAATGCTTAAAAATAAAAAAACCAGGAAGAGGATCCTGTTTGTTATTGCAAGCTTTTTTGGGTTACTTCTTATAGGCGCTATTTACCTGTTTTCGGTGGCATTGGTTAATCCGCCTGAATTATCAGATACCAGCAGCCTGTCACAACAAAGAACTGGTGAGAAAAATGGGCTGATTACTCTCAACAATAATTGGTTCCGTAAAAGCAGTTCGGGTCTTTACGAGCTATATGTTGAAGGCGCCCCATTTGAACGGGGCGTTTACAATGGAAAACTTACCAGTGAACTGGTAGTAAGGCAGGAAGATCATTTTAATGAACAGATCAACAAAATGATTCCTTCCAGGTTCTATCTGCACTTCCTTAAATATTTCGTTGGCTGGTTTAACCGCAATCTTATCAAGAATGTGGATGAAGAGTACAAACAGGAGATCTATGGGGTATCTCAGTCCGCTTCGGAAAACTATGGATACATCGGCACGAAATACCAGCGAATCCTGAATTATCATGCTGCTCATGACATAGGGCACACTTTACAGAACATGGCGCTGGTTGGCTGTTCATCTTTCGGAACCTGGAACCTTAAATCGGAAGACGGTACCATGATCATCGGTAGAAATTTTGATTTTTATGTAGGTGATAAATTCGCAGAAGACAAAATAGTTGGTTTTTATAAGCCTGACAAAGGGTACGCATTTATGTCGGTTACCTGGGGTGGATTTATCGGGGTGGTATCAGGTATGAATGAAAAGGGACTTACTGTAACGCTCAACGCTGCCAAGTCAAGTATCCCATCGGGCTCCGCAACGCCGGTTTCACTGGTGGCGAGAGAAATATTACAGTATGCAAAAAACATCGCGGAAGGAGTGACAATTGCTAAAAAGCGTAGAATGTTCGTTTCGGAATCTTTCCTGATAGCGTCGGCAGAAGATCACAAAGCTGTTGTGGTTGAAAAAACACCAGATGCAGTGGAAGTATACGACCCCCAGTTAAATTATATTGTCTGCGCAAATCATTTTCAAAGTAGTGGATTGGGCAAGTCTGAACCCAACCAGGAGCAAATGAAAGAAAGCGCTTCTCCTTACCGGTACCAGCGCCTGATGGAGCTCCTCAATCAAAACGGTACCAATACGGTACAAAAGACGGTTGACATACTAAGAGACCAAAAAGGATTGCAGAATGCTAATATCGGGATGGGAAATGAAAAGGCGCTTAACCAGTTACTGGCGCATCATGCCATTGTTTTTGAGCCGGAAAAATTGTTGGTATGGGTATCCACGTCACCCTGGCAGCTGGGTGAGTTTATAGCATACGATCTTAGAAAAGTATTTGCCTTGCGTGGGATGAAAGAGAACAAGGAGATAAATGAAGCGGGACTTACCATCCCGGCCGATAGCTTTCTTACAACTGCAGCGTTTAAAAATTTCAACCTGTTCAGGGGCTTTAAGAGCCGGATCGCATCGGGTAATGATGTGAACCTGGACAGCCTGGTGCAAAGCAACCCTGAATACTATCATACATATGTTTTGGCGGGAGATTATCTTTTTAAGAAAGGCGAAAAGGAGAAAGCTATAGGTTTCTACCGAATAGCGCTCACCAAAGTTATCGCTACCAGCAAGGAAGAGACCCATATTAGGGAACAATTAAAAAAGTGCCTTAAAACTTAGTATGATCTTATGATTGCAGGTGTAGGTATTGATATGATTGAAGTAGAACGTGTAGCTGCCAAAATTAGCAAAGAGTCAGGCTTCAGGGAACTGGTGTTTTCAGCACATGAAATAGATTATTGTGAAACAAGGGCCAATAAGTATGAACATTATGCCGCCCGTTTCGCTGCCAAAGAAGCATTTCTCAAAGCCTTAGGTACGGGGTGGGTGAACGGAACCGCCTATAATGAAATTGAAATCAGGAACCAGGCAAACGGCAAACCGGAACTGGCGTTGCTCGGGGAAACGGGAAAACTGGTGGCGCAAATGGAATTTTTGAGTGTGCTGGTTTCATTGTCGCACTTGAAATCAATGGCATCAGCGATTGTAATCATTGAAAAATAATCATGTATTCCCCAGCCACAGCATACCAGCCTCAAAGCCAGATAAAAGCCATGCAGGAACTTAAACTGCAGGAGATGCTGTATTACATGGTGCAGCATTCCGTTTTCTACCGTGAAATGTTTGCCCGGCACCAGGTAAACGTTTCCGGAATTAAAACTTTGGATGATCTGAAGAAGTTGCCAACCACCAGCAAAGAAAACCTGCAGGAGCGAATGGGTGATTTTTTATGCGTAAACCGCGATAAAATAATAGAATACACTTCTACGTCAGGCACTTTGGGCAGCCCTGTAACAATAGCGCTTTCTGAAAATGATTTAAACCGGCTTGCTTACAATGAATACTCCTCTTTTTTATGCGCAGATGGTTCTCCGGCGGATATCTACCAGCTCATGCTTACGCTCGACCGTCAATTTATGGCGGGTATGGCTTATTACTCCGGCATTAGGAAAATGGGTGCAGGAATTATCAGGCTCGGGCCTGGAGTTCCATCTTTACAGTGGGAGACAATTTACCGGATCAAACCTACCGCGATAGTTGCAGTGCCTTCCTTTATTTTAAAACTCATAGAATTTGCCGACGAACATAAGATCGATATAAACGGGTCGTCTGTGCAAAAGGCAATATGCATCGGTGAGAATATCCGGAACACGGATTTTTCTATGAATGTACTTGGTAGGAAAATAACCGAATCATGGCATATCCGTTTGTATTCAACCTATGCTTCGACTGAGATGCAAACTGCCTTCACCGAATGCCGCGAAGGAAGGGGCGGCCACCAACAACCTGAACTACTGATCGTAGAGTTGCTGGATGAAATGAATCAACAGGTAGCGCCTCACGAACCCGGGGAAGTAACCATTACTACGCTGGGTGTTGAAGCAATGCCATTATTAAGGTATAAAACCGGGGATATTTGTTCTTACATTGATGAACCATGCGGGTGCGGACGAACCAGCTTGCGTTTAACTCCGGTTGTTGGACGCAAAAAACAGATGATCAAGTACAAAGGAACCACGCTGTATCCCCCGGCGCTTTTCGACCTGCTTAATGAAATGGAAGACATCCGCGACTTTGTTGCCGAAGTGTATTCGAACGAGATCGGCCTGGACGAGGTACTGCTCTACCTGCATGCCGTAAACGATGCACCTGAAACCGATCGTAAAATCCGGGCTTACCTGCAGGCGAAACTCCGTGTAAGCCCCCGTGTTTTGTACCTTTCAGCTGACGAAATTTTAAAAATGCAGTTTGGCGAAATAGGAAGGAAAGCGGTGAAGTTCATTGACAAGAGGGTGTTATGAATGGTGAATCAATGGTGAATGGTGGGGCTATTGATTTTGTGAGATGAGAAAAACATGATGTTTCGTTCCTTCCTCTGCGCCCTCTGCGGTTTGTTCCTCTGCGCACTCTGCGTTTAAATTCCTTCTGCGTAAGGCGGGCACAAGTTGTCCAACGGGCGAACTTGCATAAATTTAAATTACCAAAAGGCCCGTTGGAACACTTGCGCCAGTTCTAAATAAGTCTTTTCTTTTGATTTCTTTCCTTCCTCAGCGCCCTCTGCGATTTCTTCCTCTGCTATATTGAAGTAAAGGCACCCTGCAAACCAGGAAAGGACAAAATAGTTGTATATACCATTGCCCCATTTTTATATGATTATAGTTCCTGGTAACCGGCAGCTAACGGCCGCCGCAGATTGAAATTTGATATCTTTATTATATTTTTACCGCCGATCCAATAAGAAAAAATATAACTAAATTATGATACGCGTTGGAGCAAGTGTGTTGGGAATCAACGATTTTTCGGAGGTGCTGTTTAAAAGACGCGAAGTAGTACTTGATTCTTCCGCGGTGGAAAAAGTTACTACGAACTACCAGTTTCTTAAAGGATTTTCAGCCAACAAACTGATTTATGGAATAAATACCGGTTTCGGGCCCATGGCTCAATACAAGGTTAGCGAGGAAAATCTTCTTGCGTTGCAGTATA
>JBBJOD010000455.1:0-4543 GCA_037721715.1 Chitinophagaceae bacterium
TATTGGTACCGATTGACAATTCCCAGCCTACATTTTCCACTTCACCCACATTGTCAATTATCTGTCCGGGGCCAGAGCCTATACCAGCTCCTACACCGGCAGTAGGGGGCAGTTGAACGAGCGCAAGGAGGTCAGACGTTTGTTTATTATAATAATCGAAACTGAGCCGGTATTTTTCATTCAGCAGGCCTGCGTCTAAACCAATATTTGTTTGAGTGGTGGTCTCCCATTTCAGGTTGGGATTTGGGAAGGTAGGAGCCACTCCGACGGCCAGGCCTGTTCCGGCACCCTGTCCGGTGTTCACTGTACGTCCGAGAAGCAGAGACTGGTACGGTTTGATAGCAGGGTTTCCTGCCTGGCCCCAGCTAGCCCTCAATTTCAGGTTAGAAAAAAAATTGCTACTTTTCAAAAATGCTTCCTCTGAAATGCGCCATGCTGCAGATACCGATGGAAAGACGCCGTATTTGTTGTTTTCCGCAAAAACCGAAGCGCCGTCTCTCCTTATACTTGCTGCGAAGAGATAGCGGTCATTAATATTCAGGCGAACCCTTCCGAAGGCAGAAAGAATGGTATTTTCTGTAACGTCGGTAGCAGGTTTGCTCACTGAATTGGCCGAGCTAAAATTATAATTTTTAAGGGCATCACTGCCAAATCCTGGAGCCGCCAGGTCCACGGAATTATATCTTTCTTTCTGAGCCGACGCGCCTGCTATTACTTCCAACGCAATAGCCTGGCTGAGGTCTTTTTTATATTCAAGAAAGTCTTCTACCAGCACCGATGTTTTATCATATAAGCCCAGCTCTGCTGAACCAATATTGTTACCCAGGCGAGGTAGTATCTTAGGGAAATACAGGTCGCGACGAATATGGTAAAAATCTGCAGAAACACGTGTTGTGTTGGTAAGACCTTTGAAAATAATTGTTTTCAGGTCCAGCCCGCCCTGAACGCGCGTAGTTGTATTCTGGTCAAGTACTTCCCTGGCAATAGCAACCGGGTTTTCTACATCGATGCCATTAAAGCCGAAAGGTGAAGTATCACTGTAAGTACCGTTGATATTTTTAACACCGACGGTTGAAATAGAACGAAGAATAGAACCGATTCCTGATTTACCAAAATTGCGGGTATTGTCGCCCACTGAAGGAGAGAAACCGTTTTGCAGTGCGCGAGAAAATATCAGCCTGGTCGCAATACTGAAGCGTTCGCTTACCTTGCTGTCGAGATTAAGGCGAAGAGAGGCGCGTTTGTAAGCGCTTTTCTCAACAATGCCCTGCTGGTCAATAAATCCACCTGAAACAAAGTAACGGGTGCGTTCTGTTCCCCCTGATATGCTTAGATTGCTGTTTGATAAGATAGCCTGGCGAAAAACCTCATCCTGCCAGTCGGTATCTATACCGGGGGTATAACTGGCAAGATCGGCCGGTGCTGTTTGGGCTGAATTGATATAATAACGTTTTGCAAAATCGACATACTCTGAACTGGTCATCAGCTCCAGTTTCCTACGCACCTGCTGAACACCCATAGAGCTCTCAAATGTTACACGCGGGTCGCCGGTTTTTCCTGATTTGGTAGTGATCATTACTACGCCGTTAGCGCCCCTGGAACCATAAATAGCAGTAGCGGCCGCATCTTTCAGCACTTCAATTGATTCAATATCAGATGGATTAATGGTAGCCAAACCATTGGCCCCACGCACATCGTCGTTAAACTGCGGCAGGCCGTCTATCACATATAAGGGCTCATTACCACCGGCAATAGAAGATACACCGCGTACACGGATACTGATTCCTGCGCCTGGCTGACCGGAGGTTTGTTGAACCTGCACACCAGCCATACGGCCGGAAAGCGCCTGCTCAACGCTTGCTACCGGCATCTCCGTTAGCTTGTCTGACCTTAAAGAAGACACTGCCCCGGTTAGATCCGTTTTTTTTACGGTTCCGTATCCCACCACAACAATATCATTCAGTCCTTTTGCCTCATCTTTCAATACTACGTTAACAGGATTGCCATCGGCCACGGGGAGCTCCATCGATTCAAAACCTATTGATGAAAACAGGAGCGTTGTTTTATCGCTGGCGGGTGCTTCGATGGTAAAAGTTCCTGCATCGTTCGTTGCCACAAATGTTCTGGTTCCCTTCACCTGCACAGTAACTCCGCTCAGCGGCGTTTTATCTGAATTTGATACTTTGCCGGTAATTTTCTTGTTTTGCGCCAATCCGGTAAGCGACGTGAATAGGAAGATAAAGGCATAGAGCCACTTGGGTGCAGTCATCGCTAGTAGTTTTGGAGTATTGAAATAATCTTAAAATATAAGACTTTCTCGAGAGACGGCAAAAAAGTGCTTGTTGGCTTTCAGCATTGGTTACCGGTACAGGCGAAACTCTAAGGCACAAGGTCCACCGGGCATTGCAACATGTGCCGTTTACTTGTAGTCCGCCCGGTGGAACACTTGCGCCAGTCTGCAGCGTTTACAGGTATTTGTCAGCGATCGGGCTCCGCCAGGATCCACATGTTTGCATGAGAAGTTTACCTGTTTTTCGCCTTGTTGATCGAGTCCATTTTCTTAACCGTATTCTGGTAATTCATTGCAGCAGTATCCGTGCTTATTACTGAACTGTTGTCCATACCGCCAGGCTGTTTCGTGGTATCACCTGCATCAGGTTGTGTAAGTGAAGTATTATCAGTATTGTTATTTTGATCGCTGCTGTTGCTGGTTGAATCGCTGCATGCAATTAACAAGATCAACATGCCTGGAAGGAAAAAGGATTTCATAAAACTTTTATTAATGATATTGCAATTACATTGCCATTCTTACCAAAAAACAGCCCAAGTATCCAATACAAGGAAGGGTAAGCATACTTGCGCAATTCTGAATGTTTGAAAACCAATATAGGAACCACTCGGCCGCTGGTTCTTCCTGCACAGCTGTACTAGTTAAATTCTTTTATTACTAACCACATAATTGGTTCCATAAGGATACCGTTGTGGCCTGGACAATAATTTATTGGCCTCATCATTGTTTTTAAATTTCTCTTCTTTCGGATCCCAGAGAAGCTTGCCATGTACTTTCATGGCGGCATGTGCAACCAGGCATGCACTGCACGACCGATGCGCCAGTTCAGCGGGGCTGATGGTAGGCTTCTTGCTTTGTATACAATCCAGCCAGTTGCCGTGCTGTTCACGGCTTTCATACAGGTGTGTTTCGTTAGGACCAATAACGGACGAAAGTATTTTTGAATCGCTGGCAGCGAAAGCCTTTTCCGTTTTTCCCGATGTTGGGTCAGACGCAGTGACGCCAACGTTGCCCCTTGTTACAAAAATCCATCCATCGCTGCCTTCAAAGCGAATACCGTTTGGATTCTTGCTGTTCATAATCATCGTAACGCCGTTCGCGTATTTCGACTTCACCTCGTAATCCCCGTGCACGTTCCATAAACCCGTCTTTGGAAACTCAGCGGTAGCTTCTACCTCAATAGGGCCTGTCAGTTCCGTATTCATACCCCAATGTGCAATATCAATGTGGTGCACTCCCCAACCCGTGATCATGCCTGCACCAAATTGCTCCAAACGAAGCCAGCCACCCCTTGAATTAGGATCTGTTTGAGAATGAACGCGGTCAAGCGTATAATAAATGTAGGGAGTAGAACCCAGCCACCTGTCATAATTTAAATTAGTAGGAATAGGCATCTCCTTCGTTTCACCACCTGCAGGATCGCTGGGAAGGCCCACCTGGACTGTATGCAGTTTTCCTATTCTGCCGTTCCGTACAAGTTCGCAGGCTTTTTTGAATTGCGGCCACGGGCTCACCGAACGTTGCTGGCTGCCCAATTGAAAGGTTACACCTGATTTCCGAACAGCATCACTCATCTGGCGACCCTCTTCAATAGTAAGGGAAGTTGGTTTCTGCAGGTAAATATGTTTTCCTGCCATTGCAGCTTCTATAGCAGGTTGTGCATGCCAATGATCAGGCGTACTGATGATTACCGCATCAACGTCTTTATTCGCAAGCAGGGCATGGTAATCATCATAAATATTTATATCCATATAATTACCCTGGCCGGTTTTTTTGGCATACCAGCCTTCGAGCATCTTTTTACCGCTTTCCAACCGGGTACGATCAACATCTGCCACAGCCATAATACGGGCAACATCATATTTAAACGTTTCTACTAGGTCGTGCGTCCGGGCAATACGCCCGATACCTATCTGGCCGATATTTATTTTGTTGCTTGGTGCATTTTTTCCGAATACAGAAGCGGGAACGATTGTTGGGAACCCGGCAAGTGCTACTGTACCGGCTGTAACTTTTACAGTGTTCTTTAAAAAATTCCTCCGTGTTTGAGTACTTTTAGATGTAGACATGGCTTTATTTTTCATACAGTTCGTTAATGTATGCAATATACTACATCCTCGCTGCTAATCCTGCCAATGAATTTAGTGTGGTCAACCATCGTTTCAACATTGTATTTTATAAGCGGCAAAAGTTTTCCTGCGAACAACTCATATCATTGCAAAAGCTTATATTCTACTCAATCAACTAAGCAAT
>JBBJOD010000033.1:0-16270 GCA_037721715.1 Chitinophagaceae bacterium
AACAAATCGATTCCGTTTCTTTTTTTTACCGGTGCAGTAAGCCCGGAGATCGTCAATGAAGCCTATTGTTTGGAAGTTCAGGGGTTTTACAGGAAGGGAAGCAATTATGCGGCGCTTAAAAGACAAATACATATTATCTGCACGTACTGGGAAGGCTGCCTTCATCCCAATAAAACTATTGACTAAGTGTTGAAAGCCAGCGATGAATGCACAGTTGCCCGGTTTTCACTTTTCAGCGAATTTTACAAATACCGCGCCTGATAGGCCAGTGCCGGACTGATACTTCTGCCGGTAACATTGGCATGATTTTTTTATATATTATTAAAATTTAAACAATGGACAAGCTAGAAATTAAAGGCAACTACAACGAACTTAAAGGTAAAATGAAACAAGCCCATGGTGGCTTTACAGATGATGACCTGGAATATGAGGATGGTAAAGACGACGAGTTTTTTGGACGGATTCAGAAAAAATTGGGTAAAACGAAGGATGAAGTAGTTGAATGGATTAGATCTTTAGGATAGGCGCCAGGTTTAAATTGTTTAGGGCTTCCATTTTGGAAGCCTTTTTTATGGGATAATGATTTTAAATCAGGGCTGCCATGGGGAAAATGCAAGTGAAAGAAGCATGCACTGATTTAAACAGGCGCCCATGCCTATGTATTTGGCTGTTCCCGGTACGAATGGCCCGGTTCAGGAAGGCAGAGCCTGCCAAAAAATCGCTTCCCGGTTCTAAATAAAAGGCATGAACCAAGGACCGTATCAAGTTAAATCGACTAATATTGTCAGATGCCTTCTTATAACGATAAAAAGAAAGAAAAACCGGCCAACGGCAGAGTAACAGATGAACGATTGTTTAAAGAGTCGTTTTTTGCGAAGCTGGGTGAAGACTGGTGGGCCGTATTGATAGGTACGATCGTAATAGCTGTTATTTTGGCTATAGCGCTGGCACTACCAGGATTGAAATATCCATCACCCGCTTACCAGTGGGCCGATGCAGGCGACCTCTATGGAAAGGTGCTGGCTGTAGACAACCTGCTATTAATTTTTGGTATAGGCCTGATTTTCCTACTGCTTGCTTCAGTTGCTCTCTCACTTTCAGGCGGAAACGCTGCTGGTTTCGCCAAAGGCTTTGCCCTGATTTTCGTTCTGGGCATCATCTCCCTGGTAATTGCAGGCAATAAAACGGTCAGTTTTTACGGAATCGAATACGTGGTTTTTGCCCTGGTGGCCGGACTATTAATAGGTAACCTTACCGTGTTACCTCCCTGGTTGAAGGAAGCTGCACGTTCGGAATTTTTTATTAAAACCGGCCTGGTATTACTCGGTACCAGCGTGCTGGTTACAGATATTATCCGCGCAGGAATACCAGGCATATTACAGGCAGTACTGGTTGTTTCAGTTGTCTGGTTCTTTTCGCTCTGGCTTTCTCGGTTGTTAAAAGTAGATGATGAATTTGGTGTTATCCTCGCTTCGGCTGTTTCTATTTGTGGTGTATCAGCTGCCATTGTTGCGGCAGGAGCCATACAGGGCGATAAAAAGAAACTTTCTTATGTAACTTCCCTGGTATTACTGGTGGCTATTCCCATGCTCATTTTAATGCCTTATGCTGTCAGAAAGTATGGTATTCCTGAAATTGTTGCTGGGGCCTGGCTGGGTGGAACATTGGATACTACCGCTTCGGTAACTGCTGCCGCGCAGTTGGTAGGCCCCCTGGCTGTCAAGGCCGGTGTTATCGTTAAGTTTTCACAGAATGTGCTGATTGGGGTAGCCGCTATATTTATTGCAGCCTGGTGGACCTTAAAGAAAAATCCTACGGCCGCTGCATCTACTGAAGGAAAAGGTTTATCTGTTATCTGGGAGAGATTCCCAAAGTTCGTTTTAGGATTTTTATTTGCATCTTTACTATTTTCATTCCTGGTGCCTGCGGAAACCACCAAACAGGTTGCAGGCATCTTAAACAGCCTGCGAACAGTGTGGTTTGCACTCGCATTTGTGGCCATAGGCCTGGAAGCGAGGTTCGCCGACCTGGTAAAGATACAGGGTGGACGCCCGGCACTGGTCTTTATCGGTGCGCAACTATTTAATATTGCCTGGACATTGCTATGGGCATACCTGCTGTTTGGGGGTCTATTATTCCCGGCGCCGGATATTAAGTAGCAATTGATGAGTCGGCAACGTCAGTTAAGAAATACCTCATCGATTAAAAGCAACATCTGCTTACCTTCCGGCACCTTGGGATCGGGAACTTTTAATGGCCTCGCTATAATTTTAATATAGGAAACGGCCTGTGGTTTAAAGGTGGTTTCCAGAACTTTGATTACGTGGTCACTGGCTTTCTCAGGGATAACCGGCTTTGAGGTCCCCAATAATTTCATGTCGGTTTTCGCCGCACCACCCCAAATTTCTATTACCGAAGGCGGGAAAATGCCGGTTTTTGGTTCCAGCATTGTGTTGATTCCTACGGAACCCAGTAAAACCGGGCTCTTGAACTCCATAACCAGTTCCATATTGAATTTTTTAAACCCTGCCCAATTGTTGGCCCATGCCGGGCTATTTGCATTAAAAACACCCATTTCCTTGTCGAAAAAAGTTTTAGCCCCGTTTGCCTGGTGAACACTGTTGAGTGGGTTAAGCAGCAACAGGCTATCCGGCTTATACCGACTTCTATAGAGCGTAAACTCTGCCACATTACTTCCATACCACCCTTCCTTAAACGCTTTCGCTTTTACGGTAGTCAGGTTGTCTGTGAGGATCGTCTGATTAGTGAACACGGGCGAATTAACGCTGTCAGGTTCTGTTCCATCCGTGGTAAATCTTATATCTGCCCCTTTTATGGTGTGCTTCAGTTCTAATGGCAGCTGCTCGCTGAAAATGGTGGAACTGTTTTTCAAAGAGGGGGGATTTAGTTGAATGGGGTTGGTGCCATCATCTTTGAATCCAGTGATCAGGTCGATGTTTTTGTTTGCGTGTTGCAATTGCCGCATTTCCTCGGCTGTCAGGCCGGTATTCCAAACAACCAGTTTATTCAGGGTTTTAAAAGAGCGCATTTGCTGTAGCAGCTCCTCAAAGCTGAGCTTTGTTCCCGACAGTGACAATGACTGCAAATGTTTCAAAGTGGTCAGGTCTCTGAGTCCGCTGGCAGTGATATCCGTAAAATTGAGGTTCAATGTACGAAGGTTCTCAAATTGCGAAACTGTCTTTAGATCGGAATCCTTTACTGGCATTTTGTTAAGCTCCAAAGAAATGATCTGCCTCTTTACAGGGTTCAGCTCTTCAAGCGACTTTGACGTGTAGGCATTCCTGTTATATATGTTTACTGCGAGAGCGGGCGACTCTTTTGACAGGGCATATACCACCCGGTATTCATTATTAAGCTTTCGAACGGTTTCCTTGTCGGCGGTAGCGAATTCAAATTGCTCTTCCACCGGTTCGGTGGGTCGTAAAAGCGACGCCGCCACAACTCTCAATGAATCTTTTACCGGCAGTTCCATTACCTTGATCTTGAAATCGGCGTTTTCCTTTATCCATAAATGCAGGAGCATGATTTCGTTTTCGGTAAGTTGTGTTTTGCCTGCCGGAGGCATGTGTTTTTTTTCGTCTTCGGGTAGGTGTATGCGTTGAAGCAGCAGGCTGTTAGCCGGGTCTCCCGCCACAAAAAGTTTCCCGTTCTTTCCCCCGGCCAGTATTGATTCCATGTCGGTGAGCACCAGCTTACCCTTTACTTTATCGGGATTGTGACAACTGGTGCATTTTTTTTCAAAAATGGGCATTACCAGGTTATCAAAAACTACGGCTTTTTCAATGGGTACGCTGCTTTCACGGGAACCGGATACCGGGGCTAAAACAAAATTGTCTCCATGGGTAATAGTGGCTCCAAAATGACCGGCCAACACTAGGACGGCAGACGTTAGTATGGCTCCGGCTTTTGCAACAAGTGGTTTATACCAACGCATGTTTCGCGACCAATAAATAAAAGACGATGTAAATACTATCCCCGCTCCTGTCCATTTATGCCACTGCAATACCGAACCGGTATACCCCTCTTCTTTTGATAAAAACAGTCCCATTACAACGGTAACCGCCGCGGAGAGGCCACCAATTAATAGCAGGTTACCCGTAAAACGCTGGTAAAATTGTTGCCCGATATATTCCTGCCTGAATCGAAAAAATTCAAGCACCATCGACAACATGATCATCACAATAGGAAAGTGCAGCAGCATAGGGTGCATCCTTCCAAAAGCCTGCAGCCAGTAGGGCACTTCAAGAACATTTTCAAATACTAGCAAAAAGATAATGAAAATATTAAGAGAGAATAATACATTCCCTGCAAATCCCCTTGAACTGATTTTCATAATAGTTAGCGCTGGTTTTACCTTAGCTATTAGTTGTGTATTTTAAGCGATAAGCTTACAAGAAGTACGCTTTCAAGTATCGGCTATATGTGACCGTTAGTAGAGCCGGTTTTACCAGTCAACAATTATTTAAAAATATTTTCTAAGTCATCAGATCTGTGAGAACCTTGAGCTGTTGAGTGGCCCTAGAACCCGGTCCCTGACAACTGATACCCCATACCAGACGCCGCTACGCAATACCTTCTTTTAACCAATCAGGTCCCTTACCACTTTGCCGGCAACATCTGTTAACCGGTATCTCCGGCCAAGGTGCTTGTAGATTAGTTTTTCGTGATCCAGCCCCAACTGATGTAAAACCGTTGCCTGGAAATCGTGCACATGCACCGGGTTCCTGATAACATTATACCCAAGCTCATCGGTTTCGCCATAAACTATGCCTGGTTTCATGCCACCCCCTGCCATCCAGATGCTAAAGCACCGCGGGTGGTGGTCGCGTCCGTAATTGTCTGCTGTTAGTTTGCCCTGGCTATAATTGGTGCGTCCAAATTCTCCACCCCAGATTACCAGTGTTTCATCGAGTAATCCTCGCTGTTTCAGGTCGGTAACCAGCGCAGCCGAAGCCTGGTCAACATCTTTAGCCTGGCTGGCAATTTCCATCGGCAGGTTTCCATGCTGGTCCCAACCCTGGTGGTACAATTGCACAAAACGTACACCGTTCTCAGAGAGTTTTCTTGCAAGCAGGCAATTTGCTGCGTACGTTCCGGGTACCAGGCAATCGGGCCCATATAATTTTACAATGTCATCCGGTTCTTT
This sequence comes from Chitinophagaceae bacterium, assembly GCA_037721715.1. Classification (GTDB taxonomy): domain Bacteria; phylum Bacteroidota; class Bacteroidia; order Chitinophagales; family Chitinophagaceae; genus JADCRZ01. The sequence goes on from JBBJOD010000033.1 coordinate 5,168, forward strand.
TGAAAGATCCATGGTTTCCGGTATGGCTGTTTGCATCCGGTAGGCCATTTCATACTGCTGTATTTTGGTGTTGATTTCCGGGTCACCAAATTCTTTGTACGACATTTGGTTCAGTGTAGCCAGGTTATCGAGCATTTCCCGACGGTCGTGCCTGTCCATACCCTCGGGGTCAGTCAGGTACAACACCGGGTCTTCGCCTTTACTAAATTGTACACCCTGGTGAATTGAATCCAGGAATCCATTAGACCAGAGTTTTGAATAGACACCCTGCCCATTACCGACACCGCGTGAGAGCAGCACCGTAAAATCGGGAAGGTTTTTGTTCTCGCTGCCCAAACCATAGCTTACCCAGGAACCCATACTAGGCCGGTTACCTTGCTGAGAGCCGGTCTGAAAAAAAGTTAGAGCCGGGTCGTGGTTAATGGCTTCAGTATGCATCGATCTTACAATACAAAGATCATCGACTATTTTAGCGGTATAGGGGAAAAGGTCGCTTATCCAGGCACCACTTTGTCCATATTGTTTGAAATTAGTGAAGGAACCAATCAGGGGAAAAGAAGTTTGTTTGGCCGTCATTCCTGTCAGCCTTTGTCCGCCACGTACAGAAGGCGGCAGCTCCTCACCCATCATTTCACAAAGTTTAGGCTTGTAGTCAAAAGACTCTAATTGAGACGGCGCACCATTCTGGAACAGGTAAATAACCCGCTTTGCTTTAGGAGCAAAATGCGGAATGCCGGGCAGGTAATTATCTTCGTCAGTTTCACCTTTACCGAAAAGGTTCGGGATTAACAACGAACCCAGTGCCAGGCTACCCACTCCAAGGCTTAATTTTGATAGAAAACGACGCCTGTTAAAGTTCAGGCCATATTCCAGGATATTTTTTTCCATAATCAGGTTTTTGTGATGGTTTCCTCCAGGTTATAAATTGTTACAATCACCTGCATGAGAGCGGCCTGCCTGGTTTTGTCAATTTTTTCATCCTGCGGAAATTCTCCGATAGATAAGAGGCTGGACACTTTTTTTGGATGTAGTGTCTTCAACTGCTTATCGTGGTAATCCAGCAATACAGCCATTTCCTTACTACTAGGTTTTCTTGAGACGATCGACTGGAACGCTTTTGTTATTTTATCTTCCTGCCCACTGGTCTCGTTGAGCAAGCGAGCGGCCAATACCCTGGAAGCCTCCAGAACTGTCGGGTCATTCATCATTACCAGCGCCTGTAACGGCGTGTTGGTTTTCAATCTCTTTACTTCGCACTGGTCCCTGTTGCTTGCATCATAAATACTCATCACCGGAGGGGGAACCGTTCTTTTGATAAATGTATAGATGCCCCTGCGGTATAAACTAGCGCCATGATCCTGCTTATAGATCGAAAGTAATCCGCGGCCAGAGGTGGCTCCTTCCCACAAACCTGCCGGCTGGTAAGGCTTAACACTTGGCCCCCCGATGGTTTTATCAAGAAGTCCACTGCTACTTAATACAAGGTCTTTTATAAATTCGGCGTCTATCCGGTACCGTGGTGACCTGGCCAGCAATATATTTTCAGGGTCTGCTTTTAATTTTTCCGGGCTTACCGTAGCCGACTGTCGGTAGGTTGCCGACATTACCATTTGCTTAACCAGGCGTTTTATATCCCAGTTATGACTCATAAAGTCTACTGCCAGCCAGTCAAGCAACTCAGGATGGGAAGGCAGCTCGCCCTGCTTACCAAAGTCACCTGGCGTTTTTACTATTCCTTTACCGAAAAACTCCTGCCATACCTGGTTTACAAAAACGCGGGCAGTAAGCGGGTTTTTCTTTTCAAATAACCACTTTGAGAGACCCAACCGGTTACGCGGGTATTCCTTATTAAAAGGCAGTATAGAGTCTGGTGTGCCGGGCTCAACTTCATCGCCATGTGCATCATACCCGCCGCGTTGCAACACATACGTCTTGCGCAGGGTATCCTGGTCGCCCATAACAGAAACGATCAGCCGGCCCGTATCTGTTTTGTTGATGAAGGTCAGCATGTTCTTTACATCGTCATTGCTTATTTCCATCAACGGCTTTTTGGCGTATGTTTCAGGGCCGCCGATCACAGATTCAATCCCCACTTCCTTCACATTGTTGAAAAAAGCAAACATCTTGTAATATTCCTCTTGCGAGAAAGGATCGTATTTGTGATCATGGCAGTGGGCGCATTCAAGCGTCACTCCCATAAAGGCCTTTCCAAATAGGTCGTTTCGATCGGTGACATAAGATACCCGGTATTCTTCATCTACCACACCACCCTCTTCCGTGATCTTATGATTGCGGTTGAAACCAGTTGCCAATATCTGCTCTTTTGTAGTATTGGGAAGCAGGTCTCCGGCTAATTGCCAGGTCACAAATTCATCGTAATGCATATTCTTATTAAAGGCATGTATCACCCAGTCGCGCCATGGCCACTGTGTTCGATAACCATCATCCTGGTAACCATGAGAATCGGCATATCGTGCCAGGTCAAGCCAATGTAACGCCATCTTTTCGCCATATGCCGGATTGGCTAACAATTCGTCGACCATTTTTTCATAGGCCCTCGAAGAAGTGTCTGCCATAAATTTAGTAATCATATCTACTGAGGGTGGCAGCCCGTTCAAGTCGAGGCTAATACGTTTCAGCAGCCTTTCTTTATCAGCTTCCGGATTTGGCGCAAGCCCTTTTTCTTCCTGTTTGTCGGCAATAAAATAATCGATCTCGTTCTTTGGCCATTCTTTGTTACTGATTGCAGGAATACCGGGAGAGGCCGGCGTAACAAAAGCCCAATGTTTTTCATACGCAGCGCCCTGCCTGATCCATCTTTTTATCAATTCCACTTCGCGTTTGTTCAATTTCAGGTTGGAGGCAGGCGGCGGCATTAACACACTGGTATCTAAGGTAGAAATGCGCAGGAATACTTCCGACTCTTCAGGTTTGCCGGGTACCAGCGCATGGGCCGCCGGGTTATTTTTTAAGGCTTTATAAACGTTTTCTGCTATATCGAGCCTGAGGTCGGCCTCTCGTTTATTGGCGTCCGGCCCGTGACAGGCATAACATTTATCGGAGAGAATGGGACGAATGTCAAAATTGTAACTTACGGTCTCGGGTATACGCTCTTCTGATGCCGCGGATGTGGAATTCGTTTGACAGGATTGAATGAAGCCTACCGTTATAGCTATTGATGTAATTACAAAAAAGATCCTTTTATTCATATTAAAAAAGATAACAAATGGTCCGTAATCCTTTGAAAGCAGCGTTTAAGGTACAAATTCTTTCCGGTCTGTCGAAAAATTTGATAAAATTCTAATCTAAAGTACTGATTTTAAAGCATTTGGTTTATGTTATCCCATACAGTAGCGGTAGGCATTCAGCGCAAGACCACCCGGAGTAAAGTTGAAACAATATTTTGGCTGATTTGCTACATTTTGTAATAGATGGTGCCTGTAGCAGTGAGGAGGCACCTGGAATAATCAATCACTTAGCAGATGAGCGCACGCTACAAATAAATAATCGGTACCAGAGACTGTAATTATAAATACACCCTCCGTACCGATCTAAAATGATGCACTTTAACGAACTAACAGGCTTTAGATACTTTTTATCAACTGGAGATATTCTTTCAGCGTAATCTCCCCATTTGTTAATTTGTTGTATAGGAAATATTTTATTTTCGTCGCATTTTTAGGATCTGTTGCCTGCTTTTTATCAAAGAACAGGGCCTGGAATATTGATTTCATCATTTAACTTTTGCTGGTTCATCATTTCCAGTAGCACTATACTAACCGGGTAAGTAATTGCCTGACTGCTCCTTGTAAAACGGACGAGTCAGGAAAGCGGTTGCTGGAAAGATAAGGCCAGTGTAACTAAATAATTTTTGATTAGTTTTTTAAATTTTGTGTACGATGAATGCTTGCTCATGGTTTAATTGATTTTAGTTGAACACCTGCAAGCAACCGGTTTATCAAATATTAATACCCACTAACGCCGCCAGGTAACCCCTTAGCGTATCATTGACACATTAATTTTTATGGAATACGGTTAAAATGACCAGCAAAGTAATATGTAAGCGGAGTGACAGTGGAAATCGTTTATAAGGGATGTGTTATATAACGTGTACAATTGGGTAAACGGCTGAACGGCCGCTTTTTTTTTTTTAAATAGTATTAAATTTATAATTTTTATTTATTTATCCCAAAAAAATATTAAAATTACACAAAAAATTTTTTTTGAAAATGCGTATCACTTGTATCATTTAGCTTACTTTCCCGCAAATATCGATTCATTGTCCAGATCATTTTTGTTTTCCTGTTTCTGCCTTTTACAGCTGATTGCAGCTGGTCAAAAAAAGAATGCACTTTTTCAACTGCCTATCCATTTCGCCCGTACGCCGGTCGTCTTAGACGGCATCGCTGATGAGTCTGCATGGAACGAAGCGCAGGCTGCCAAAAACTTTTTTATGGTGCTGCCAATGGATACCAGCGCTGCCAGGCTGGTAACTGAAGTAAAAATGTGTTACGACGCCCAGCACGTTTATTTGCTGGCTGTTTGTTATACACAGGGAACTGATATGGTTCAGTCTCTAAGACGAGATTTTGAGTTTGGGAAGAATGATAACTTTCTTGTATTCATCGATCCGTTTGAAGACCAGACAAATGGTTTTGCCTTTGGTACCAATGCAGCAGGTGCACAATGGGATGGCCTGATGTATGAAGGTGGAAAAGTAGATCTTAGCTGGGACAATAAGTGGAGTTCTTCTGTAAAAAGATTCAGTGACCGATGGGTACTGGAAATGGCAATACCCTTTAAAACACTCCGGTTTAAGAAAGGGATCAATCATTGGGGGATCAATTTCAGCCGCAATGATCTAAAAACAACCGAAAAGTCGAGCTGGGCCCCGGTACCCAGGCAGTTTCCCACTGCTTCCCTGGCTTACACCGGATCTTTGGTTTGGGACCAGGCTCCGCAGGTGCCACATGCAAACATTTCCTTGATACCCTACGTGTTGGGTGCTGTTACAAAAGATTATGAAACACCGAACAGCGAAAATAAAAAAAGAATGGATGTGGGGGGCGATGTAAAAATCGGCGTTACATCTTCCCTGAATCTCGACCTCACTGTAAACCCGGATTTCTCGCAGGTGGAAGTAGACAAACAGGTAACCAACCTGGACCGGTATGAACTTTTTTTTCCGGAAAAAAGACAGTTTTTTCTAGAAAACGGCGACCAGTTTAATAATTTTGGGTACCCTTCCATCCGTCCATTTTTTTCGAGGCGTGTCGGGCTGGGAGTACCTATAGAATTCGGTGCACGGCTCAGCGGCAAACTTGACCGTAACTGGCGTATTGGCATCATGGACATGCAAACAAAGGCCATAAAAGAAGCCGGCTTGCCACAACAAAACTTTTCTGTAATCGCTTTGCAACGAAAGGTATTTTCCAGATCTAACATCGGTTTTCTTTTAGTAAACAAACAGTCTCTCAATTACAAGCCGGGTAAAGACTCCCTGCTACCTTCCTATTCCCAGTATAATCGCAATATCGGGCTGGAGTACAACCTGGCTTCTTCCAATAATTTATGGACAGGTAAGCTGTTGGCTCTGAAATCATTTAGCCCGGGCAAGAAAAAGGATGATATATCACAGGCAGGCAACTTACAATATGCCAGCCGGAAATGGCTCATAAATGCCATGTATGAATATACGGGGAAAAATTACAACGCTGAAGCCGGCTACGTGCCGAGGCATGGATACATTAAACTTGTACCGCAGCTTACTTACCTTATTTTTCCACGGGGTGGACGTATTTTATCTCATGGCCCGCAATTGAATGGTATTTATTTTTTCAATACGTCTTTTCATAAAACAGACAACGAAACAATTTTAGGTTATCCTATTACATTCCGGTTGCAAAGCAGGTTGACACCGGTACTTGTGCATGATTATGTGCAGTTATTACAGTCATTTGATCCTACAAATACGAGAAATGATTCGTTGAAAACCGGGTCGAGACATTCATGGAATACCGCGGGCATTGACTTTGTTTCTAAACCTCAGAGCATTTTCACCTACGGTTTTTCATTGCGCTATGGTGGCTACTATGCAGACGGTACTAAACTATCCATCAGCAACGATATTGGCTACCGATTTCAGCCCTTTGTAAATATCGCATTCAGCACGAGTTATAACGAGCTGCAATTGCCACACCCCTGGGGACATGTAGCATTCTGGCTGGTAGGTCCAAAAATTGATGTAACGTTTACCAATACACTATTTTTTACTACTTACATTCAATACAACCAGCAATTAAAAAATACCAATATCAACGCACGCTTTCAATGGCGATATAAGCCGGCATCTGACCTGTTCATAGTTTATACCGACAATTACCTGATTTCACCCTTCTTTGTACGCAACCGGGCACTTGTTTTGAAATTTAATTACTGGTGGAATTTGTAATGGTGATGGCTGGTTTTTCATTTGGTTGAACCAACTGTAAGGGGCAAAGGCACAAGTTGTCCAACTGGCATTCCTGATTACCGAATTTTCCCGAACAAACCCATTGGAACACTTGCGCCAGGACTGTCAACCAACTGTGGAGGGACAAAGGCACAAGTTGTCCAACTGGCATTCCTGATAAATTGAACAGTCACGAAATAACCCGTTGGAACACTTGCGCCAGTATTAAGACATTTCCGGCGTCCTGCGGTTAAATTGGTGGCGGTTGGCGGGCAGGGCCCGTTATTGGGCACTCCTTTGCGTCCTGGCGTTTCCTCCTTCGTGGTTTCTTTCTAAAATCAATACAGCTCTATCGTAGAAATGACCGGGCAGGCACGGGAACCGGTTATGTTCACACGCAGTTTGGAGGTTTGAATTGAAGCCAGTTGAATAATTCGTTTGTAGCCGATGGTGGTGCCGCTGGCTACTTCATGCCACGCACCTTGTTGCCATGCTTCCACTGTGAAATTCTTAACACGCTGACCTAGCCGTATGTATTCCTGCAGTAATATAAATTTCACTACCCGTGGTTCCAGCAACTCAATATCAAAACTCCCGGCAAGAACATTGTCATCTGTTGACCAATAGGTATCCTTCTTGCCGTCATTTAGGTTTGAAGCGGCAAAAGCAGGCGAGTTACCACGGAAAGAACTTGCCGTTATTTTCGCGTTCCTGGCAAGATTTATCTTAAACGCGCGATCAATGATCTTTCTTAGACCCTGTAAAGACTTTATATCATTCTCATGCAGGAGCCCTCTTCGGTCAGGAGGCACATTAAGTAAAAGTGTTGAGCCCCGTCCGATAGAGGAAAGATAAATTTCAAAAAGGCGCTCGGGCGTTTTAACCAGCGAATCTTCTTTTTTATGGTAGAACCAGCCGGGCCTTATAGAGACATCCACTTCCGCCGGGATCCATTTCGTGCCACCTTCAGTGCCAGTATTTAGCAGCCCCTGGATGCCCGCCTTGCCCGCATGCAACGTGTCGTTATCAATCGTGTTCCAGTTGGTAATGCCTGCATTGCCACTCTCGTTCCCTACCCATCGGAGGTCGGGCCCTGCATCACTAAAAAAAAGCACCCCGGGTTGAATTTTTCGCACAAGGTTAAGCGTGTTCGGCCAATCATAATAGGAAGCGGAATTTATTTTACGTGTTTCATTTGCCCCACCATAGTAACCTTTTCCGCCATTGGCTCCGTCAAACCACATTTCGGTTACCTTCCCATAATTAGTGAAAAGTTCCTTCAACTGGTTGCGATAATATAAAAGATAACCCGGTTGTCCGTATTCCGGATGGTTACGGTCCCACGGAGACAGGTAAACGCCGAACTTCATTCCTTGTTTTTTACAGGCGTCAGACACTTCTTTTACTACATCCCCCTTGCCATTTTTATAGGTACTTTTTTTTACAGAATGCGTGGTATATTTCGATGGCCACAGGCAAAAACCGTCATGGTGCTTGCAGGTAAGTATGAGTTGTTTAAAGCCGGCATCTTTCAAGACTTTCACCCATTGTGTTGCATCCAGCTGGCTGGGATTAAAAACAGTTTCGCTTTCATCGCCGTTACCCCATTCCAGGTCTGTAAAGGTATTTGTTGTAAAATGTATAAATGCATTTAGTTCCATTTCATGCCAGGCTAGCTGCTGTTCGGATGGAACCGGGAGACAAGGTGATGGAGGACCTGCTATTTTTTTTTTTACTGTAATAATAGTTATGTGTTGTAAACGAGTATAAGACCGTCATCATTAATACGAATGATAAAACGCGGGAACCTGCTTTCATAATACTTAATTTACTCGTTTGATAATACCAATGTAAAGATACCGTTATTGCAATGCAGAAATAATCACAGGAGTCAAAGTACTACTTATACCGGCAGTTGTACCGGGCTGGAAAGAATTTTTGAGTGGCATAGTGAATCCGGATGCAACAATAGGCGGGCTTGAGTTTCCGCAAGAAAAAATTCCGACTACCTGGACTTCGCTTATTTTTCATCTGCAATTGGCATGACGTTCCAGGTACCTGATACAGGTATTACTTCAAAAAAAATTCGTAGCCTCGTGTTATTGCATGGAATTATTTACTTTTTGTTTCACACCATAATACTGGCACTGACCATCAGCGCTGTTCAGCAACTGTTCAATAAGTAAAAAAATTTTGAGAACGGACCAAAAAAAAACGGCGCCAAAGTTGGCGACGTTTTCTTAATTGTTTGAAGATTCTACTGGTGCGTAGAATCTCTTGTAACAGTACCTGTTCCGGATTGTTTGGATTTCATTTTACCACCAGCTCTTCCGGTACCAGTACCAGTTCCGGTACCTACACCAGTTCCAGTACCTACACCAGTTCCAGTACCTACACCAGTTCCGGTTGTACCGGTTCCGGTTGTACCAGTTCCGGTTGTACCAGTTCCTATTGTACCGGTTCCTGTTTGACCTTGGCTACTTTGATTGTGGCCTGACTGACCAGATTTCTTTGACTTAGCACCTTGGGAATTTTTCTGTGTTCCGGTCTGCTGCTTACTGGTTGTCCCACTTTTTCCAGTCTGATCCTGCGCAACTGCGATTCCTGCTACTGAAACCAGCATCATTGCTGATAGAATTAATTTTTTCATATAATATATTTTATGTAAGATTTACTGCAAAGAGAGTGCAATTGCTTTGCCAGCAAGGGCATTGGTAGGTACTACGCCTTATAGTCTGTTTTTCTCCAGTGTACTTTCGCGTCTGAAAGTGGGGATTTATTTACTGCATGTAGAAATATTTCGTGGGGAACGAAGCGCTTTGGAACATCAAGCGGCGGCCTTTTGCGGTTAGTTCCCGGCAGTTTCAATAACAGGCACAAGTCGTCCAACGGGCGGTTCCTGATAGGTAAACATACCATGTTGAGCCCGTTGGAACACTTGCGCCAGGCTTGTACACCACATACCTTGTTGAGCCCGTTGGAACACATGCGCCAGGTTATCTGTGATTCTCATCAAATTACTTACTGCCCGCCAGCTCGTTTATTAGCTCTGCCACTAAAGACGTCCATCCGGTCTGATGGCTTGCACCCAGGCCATGACCGTCGTCTCCGTGATAATATTCATAAAATAGAATCAGGTGTTCATTACCGGGCTTCTGGTAAAACCAGTTGTATTTGCCATGCAGCCTTCTTCTGTCATCTGCATCCGGTTCAAATAAACTAATAACACGTTTAGTGAGCACATCGGCTACCTGGTTAAGGTTTAAATGATTGCCAGAACCTGCAGGGCACTCCACAAGCAGGCTATCCCCATAAAATTCACCGTATCGTCTCAGCGATTGAATAATAATAAAATTAATAGGAATCCATACCGGTCCGCGCCAGTTTGAATTGCCCCCAAAAAGATTGGACGTAGAATCCCCTGGGTCGTATTGTATGTCGTATATGGTATGGTCAATCGTAACGGTATAGGGATTTTTTTCGTGGTATTTCGACAATGCCCTGATACCACCCGGCGACAGAAATTCTTCCTCGTTCAGTAAACGCTCCAGTAAATTGATCAGCCTTTCCCTTGGAACAAGTGATAAAAGTATTTTTTCTCCATCAGTACGCTCTTCATTAGGCCAGAAACGGTTGTTCTTGATCCGGTAGTTTTCAAACCAAGCAATTCGTTTTTTAAAATCGGTCAGTTTATCAAGCGTATCTTTTTCGATAATCGATACGGCGAATAGAGTGGTAAGTCCCACAATTGACTGTATCTGTAACTGCAGCCTCTCCGAACCTCCGATAGACAGCGTATCGTAGAAAAATTTATCCTTGTCATTCCAGAGCCCATGGTGATTCAGCGCTTCCGCTATCAACACAAAGTGTTCGAAGAACTTGGTAGCGGTATCTTCAAACGACTCATCTACCATAGCGATCTCCATGGCTATGTCCATCATATTAAGTGCGTACATGGCCATCCAGCTTGTTCCGTCAGCCTGCTCCAGGCGAAAATCGCCCGGCATCTCAATGCTCCTGTTAAACACGCCAATGTTGTCCAGGCCAAGGAAACCTCCCTGGAAAATGTTGTTGCCGCTGGCATCCTTGCGATTTATCCACCAGGTGAAATTGATGATCAATTTGTGAAAAATGCGCTTTAGAAAGGAGATGTCGCCGATCCCGGTTTTTCCTTTTTCTACCCGAAATACCTGCAGGGCCGCCCAGGCATGAACCGGCGGGTTAACATCGCTAAAGTGCCATTCATAGGCAGGTAATTGCCCGTCTGGTTTCATGTACCATTCGCGCATGATAAGAAGCAGCTGGTGTTTTGCAAATCCCGGATCAAGCATCGCCATGGAAATGCTGTGAAATGCAAGATCCCTGGCCGCATACCATGGATACTCCCATTTGTCTGGCAGAAGGATGATATCCTGGTTTTTAAGGTGCTTCCATTCGTGGTTGCGCCCGTTCACCTTGCCGGGATTAACAGGAGTGATGCCATCGCTGGTAGTCAGCCATCGCTCCACATCATAATAGTAGAACTGTTTGCTCCATAACAATCCCGCCAGTGCCTGCCGTTGTATCAGGCGCATTGACGGACTGGCATTCGGAGCAAGTATAGATGAAAAGAACGCGTCAGCTTCCTCTTTGCGTGTCACAAAAATGCTTTC
>JBBJOD010000456.1:0-4539 GCA_037721715.1 Chitinophagaceae bacterium
ATCATATAATTCATATTTTTAGAACGCAGCTTGTATAATTTAGCGCATATTCCCTGGAACAGGGCCGCGATGGCAATGGTTTCTTCCACAGTCATCGGTACATCACAGATCCTGAACTCTACTGTGTTGAAAAACGGGTGTACACGAAGGTCCCACCAGATTTTTTTTGCATTGTCTATGCAATTGGTTTTTATGAGAAGGTTTACATATCGGTCGTAGGCTTCTATGCTCTCAAAATAGTCTGGTATCCCCGTCCTGGGGAACTTATCAAACACTTTGGTCCGGAAAGATTTATAGCCCGTTTTCCTGCCTTCCCAGAAGGGGGAGTTGGTGCTCAACGCATAGATATGTGGCAAAAAATACCGGGCTGAGTTGGCAATGTGAATTGCCATGTCCCTGGTCTCCATGCCCACATGCACGTGCAAGCCGAAAATAAGGTTACTTCTTGCTGCCTCCTGCAATTCATTAACGATTTCGTTATACCTGGCATGATCGGTAATTAGCTGGCTCTCCCAGTGACTGAAGGGGTGTGTTCCGGAAGCGCCCACCCATAAACCGAAGTGATCGGCAATCTCGGAAATGGTTTTTCTCAAAAGGCCTACATCTTTATACGCTTCGGCAACATCTACACATATATCGGTGCCTACTTCCACAACAGCCTGGTGCATCTCCGCCTTTACTTTGTCTTTTATTACTTTATGGCCTTCCTGAACTATTTTCTGTTCGTGACTTTTTAACTCCCTGGTATGCGGATCAACCACCATATATTCTTCTTCAATACCAAGCGTGAAATGTTTGTAGCTTAAGTTTGGCATAACGATTTTTTTTAGCTGTCAGCTTCGGGTATCAGGTATCGGGTGTCGGTGTATCAGGTTTCGGTGTCAGGTTTCGGTGTCAGGTAGCGGGTATGAATCATTACCATCTGTTTATTACTTACCTAACCCATAATTCATAACCCATCACCCATAACTCCTACAAAAGCTTCTCGTGGGTACTGCTCCGCTTTACATACTCGCCCCAGGTGAGGTTGTCTTTATCCGGATCCTGGGCGATGGCTTTCTCGATGGCATAAGTAGCCGCGGTCTCTACCACCCAGTCGAAATTTTCTTGTCCAACACTTTTTATTTCCGCGTCAGGAGCAGGATTACAAAAATCGATGGCATAGGGAACGCCATCGCGAAGAGCGAGTTCTACCGTATTAAAATCATAACCCAGGTATTTATTGATGCGTAGAACAATTTCTTCCATCTCTTTATGGCGTTCAGGCGAAGGAGTGAACCCGGCGGCATAACGCAGGTGATGAGGGTTACGTGGTTCGTAAGGCATAATGTGCACATACTTTCCGCCAATGCAATAACAGCGGTAGTATTCGTCAAATACAATTTCTTCCTGTAACAACATTACCAGTTCCCCCGTTTCAGCGTGTTTATTGAACAGGTCGTCTGCATCGCTTACTTTATAAACATTTTTCCATCCTCCCCCGGAGAACGGCTTCATGTAGGCGGGGAAGCCGACATAATTAAAAATCCCTTCCCAGTCGAGCGGGTAAGTGAGATTACTAAAGGACTGGTCAGAAGTGCCCTCTGGAAGATCCCTTGAAGGAAGTATCACAGTCTTGGGCACCGGCACATTTATCTTTGTAGCCAGGCAACTATTGAAGAACTTTTCATCGGCGCTCCACCAGAAAGGGTTGTTAATAACCGCTGTTCCGGTAAGTGCGGCATTTTTAAGGTATGCCCTGTAAAACGGCACGTCTTGCGAAATACGATCGATAATAACTGCGTATTTCGTAGGTTCACCCTGCATCACTTTTTCTATCGCCACCGGCTCTGCGGTAATGCCTTCAACCCCCTTGCTGTTTACCCTGTCTATGAATGCCATCGGAAAGCTTCTTTCCTGGCCGAAAATGATGCCTACTTTTTTCATACATTTATTTTATGAGTGACTTAAATTAAATATCTAACGATCGAGCGGTAAGAAGCAGGCTGGATTGCCAACCCGGAATTACAGGTGCTTTCAAATTTATTTTTAAAAATACCTGAAAACAAATTTATAACCAGCCTGCAATGTTAATCACTAACCTTCACCCGAATATAATATTCCTGGGGATAATTACTACTATATATAAATTTTATTTTGGTAACTAATTTGCAGTCGGCTTAGAACTGAACAGAAAAAGCTGCCAGCTATCAGCTGCCAGCTATCAGTCATAGAATCACCCGCGGGTGATGTTTCAGCAAAAATAACTGTAGAGTCGTTAAGAATTTAAATAGGATATGTATTTTTAAAAGTATAAGCTCTTTGCAAGAGACCTTTGATCGCAATGAATGTTCCAAATTCATCTATCAGTCTGGTTCTTCTGTCACCTTGAGTTTCTAAATATTTGGGGAAACGGGAACGGATCTAAGTAAATGGGAAAATGAAAAAAAATTTATTTCCTGGTTAAACTTATGCCCCAATAATAAGGTAACAGGAGGGAAAGTATTCAGTTCCAGGTTAATGAAAAAAAGGCCTAATATCGCCAGTCAGGCATTTAGACAGGCAGCTAACGGACTGAGCAAAAGCGATCACTGGCTGGGAGACTACTTTAGACGAATGAAAGCAAAAGGAGGAAACAAATATGCAATAGTAGCCACTGCCAATAAGTTAGCTACCATTTACTACAAAATGGTACGATATAAACAAACTTTTAAGCCCGTTGACCAAAACCAGTACCAGCAAAAATATAAAGAAGCAAAAATCAATTACCTGGAACGAAAACTCCAAAAACTTAAAAATGAAATGACTAAAACTGTCACAGAACCCCAAGCAGTTATATAAGAGAGCGGTCAGTTAAAGTGGGTAAATGTATACTTGTGGTCATTAAGAAATCAAATCTAATCGATGACTGCACAACCTGGCATTTATCTTTCATGCAGACTTTCCTCTGAAACAGGACCTGCCAGGTTGTGGTTATAATTTATTGCCATGCTTTTACGAGCTCTGCAGCTGAAAGCTGATAACTGATACCCATTGACCATTGACCTTCATCACTCAGGAGCCTTGTCATTTTAATAATCGCAGCCATACACACCCATTACCCGACACCCGATTACCAATTACTTAACCGAATACCGATATTATACGGAGTTTGATCAAGGCCTTTTTCAAACATACTTTGGGTGGCCAGTGATCCGTATACTTTCACAGGCCCCAGTTGCACTTCAGCGATATAAGAAAGTTTATAAGGCCGGAGGTCAAAATCGTTCTTTGTTTTCTTCTTGCCTTCCTCAGTGCTAATATTTTTTTGACGCGAAGCATATAAGTAACCGGCACTGGCACCAGCGCTGAAACCAAAAGATTTATTCACGTTTTTGCCCGGGGTGAAATTAAAGTTCAGCATCAGTGGAATGGTAAGATAGTCAGCTGCCAGTTTATTTTTACTATAAGTTAACGTCATATCCTTATAGACGGAGACAGGTTTTACTTTGTACCGGATGTCTTCTTCATACCTGTAATTGTTCAATTCCAATCCAAGGCCATACTTCAAATTTACCACATGCTTTACCAGGTTCAATCGCTGCATGAAAAACCAGATATTAACGTTGACCGATTTACCATTACGCAGGTTAAACCAGTCCTTGTTACTGCCTGGTGCAAATTGTTGTGCCTGCATTGACGTATAATCTGTATTATCTGTATAATTGGCAAAGCCCAGGTCTACGATTCCCCAATTGGTACTGATGTTTGAACTTCTGTTTCGCCGGCGATGCTCTACATGAACCGTTGTACTGTCATCCGTTTTTCCTTTTCCTCCTTTTTTGATAATAACCATACCGCCAATTCGAATGGTGTCATTTTTCTCCGGTGAACCGGGCTTTTTTGATGTGCTATCTGTTTGTGCGAATCCGATGAAAGGTATGCATAGTGCTGCCACGAGAAAATAATTTTTTTTCATTGCCTGTTTTTGTTTTTTTAATTATTGAAAAGCTATTTCTATATTACCTATAGTGAGCCCTGATCTTCTTACAGGTCTCATCGCGGTTGATCTGTCTATGAAGCGGGAAGCCTTCCTGAAAATGCCTCTTAATGAATTTTTCCCATTGAGAGGAATATTGGCCAGGATTACATTCTCAGATTCATCAGACAAAGAGGTGAATGCTTCGTTGGGATTACTGGAAGTATTTCCGACATCATTTTTTATGTCAGCATCACGTTTGATGGCGATATCATTTCCGGCATTTTTTATATGGTTGTATACGATGCTCCCTCGTTCATTGTCAGTTTCAATAATGTCTCCCACAACAGGATTGACCGGCTTCCTAAATTTCCTCCGTTCTGCAAGCGGGTAGCTGATGACTTTTGCAACCACAGCCTTTACAGGGGTTGCTGGTTCCTGGATCCTCTTTGCATCCGGCCTGCTGCCTGGTGAAGAAGAAGCTAGTGATGCAACTCCCTCTTTTTTGTTAGTTTGAACCGGGTTTTTAAGAATAGCAGGAGATGAAACCAATGCTTTGTCTGCAACAGCTTTGGAAGTTAAATCCGCTTTTTCGGCGAGGT
>JBBJOD010000457.1:0-4537 GCA_037721715.1 Chitinophagaceae bacterium
TTAATGATCCAACTAGTCTCTTTTGAATTTTCTATGGTTGCCTGGCCCCTGGTTGCCTGCCCTTCAAATACCGTTGAAGGAATGAACGTATTGTTGTTTGCTGTAATGGAATTGTTGGAATAATTGAAATCGTAAGTCAGGCCATTGATTTGTGGAATCTGAAATTTAGCGTAAGCTGTTGTAAACAGATTGGTAATATAATCTTTGTTATCAACTAATGTATTCCTTAACGGATGTCGCATGAGGAATTCACCATTAAAATCAACCGGGTAATTTCCGCTACTATCATATTTTGAAGCCAACGGGCTTGCATTTCGTGCATATTCCAGGGTGGTTGCCAGTCCTGACTGGTCACGTTTCGAATGAGATGTGTTTAATCCCAGCGTGATCCAGTCGGTTACTTTAGTTTCCACTTTAGCAGACAAAATGGTTCGTTTAAACTGGTCATTTATCAGTAAGCCTTTCTGGTCGGTATAGGAGCCGGATATATAGTAAGTTGACCTTGCAGATGCTCCCGAAATATTCAGGTCGTAGTTTTGCAGTGGTGCAACCTGTGTAACTTCATCAATCCAGTCTACCTCGCGACCTGCACGGTAATTGTTCACTTCATCCTGAGATCTGAGGAAGGGTATCACAATATTGGGGTTATTGATATCCGGACGTATGGGTTTGCCGCCCTGGTCGGTTGAACCATTTGGATTTTTTGCATACCACCTGTATAGGAGTTGTTCGTAATTATAATCAACCAGTCTTGTAGCATATTGCTTTGCACTCATCATTTTTACAGGGTGATTGGAAAAATCCTGTAGTCCATAATAGCTGTTGATGTTAATACTTGGTTTCGTTCCCTTGCCGTTTTTAGTAGTGATAATAAGTACACCATTTGCTGATCTCGATCCATAAACCGCCGCTGCACTTGCATCTTTTAACACATCGATTCGCTCCACATCTGCCACATTAATGTCATTGATGGAACCTTGAAATATAATACCATCCAATACAATCAAGGGCCTATCGCTTGCAGACAAGGAGGTTTGACCCCTTACCGAAAGTTGCGGTTCATCACCAGCAAGGCTACCGCCTCCCTGTACATTTAGACCGGAGGCATAGCCGCGTAGGGCCTGCATGAGGTTTGTATTGGAGCCTGGAGGGAGGTCCCCCATGTTTATTGTTTTGATTGAGCCTGTCAGATCCCGTTTTTTCTGAGTGCCATATCCTACTACCACAACCTGGTCAAGGGAAGATGCTTCCACCTTTAAAAGCATACTTATCTCCGTACGACTATCAACAGCGAGCGTTTCGCCTAAAAAACCAATGGAAGTAAAGAAAAGAGAATCAGCCGACGATACGTTCCTGATAATATAAGTTCCTTTCGCATCCGTGGTTGTACTGTTAGAAGTACCCTTTACCTGAACGGTAACCCCCGGTAGAGGCTGGTTATCTGCAGCGGACCGCACCACTCCAGATACTGATTGAGCCTGGGCATCCACACCAAAGGCCATGAGGAACATGCAACTTAATACTATCGTTAAAAGCTTACGGTTTCGGAAAGGTAAATTTCTCATAATAGATTGGGGTTGGATAGCTGTTTAGTATATAGTTTAGGTTAAACTATTAAAATTTTGGAATCAAAATCATTAGACTAAATTATTCTTAATTTTAGTAGTAATTTCACATTTGAAAGCCAGTATAAGTAAAAGAGGAATTACAACGTTTGAAATTGTTTGTACATCGTTTGAAATTATTTAGATTGATGTTTTTCAGAATAGTAACTTCCTGCCATATGTCAATTATTCTTCTGTAACCAACTACTTTTTAAATAGGCGGTACTATCGATAAGTTGTATTTACTCAATTTTTCTATCAAGTTTTAGGTTTAGTGCATTTTATATTTATTCAACCATCGTAATAAGGCTCACAAAAAAATAACAGGCGGTATGTGCAAGTATTGCCGGCTGCGTTTCAGGTAAAGTTTGTACTAAAATATTGCTGAATAGTATACAGTACTGAAAGATTCCCAGGAAAGAGACAAACAAAATTAGATAACCATTGGTATTGCCATAACTGCTTTATCAATTGCCGAAGCAGCATCACATTCATTAGTACCTGCAGAACAAAGAGATGGTTTTCAACGGGGCACAATTAAGATATTACATGAACAAGTCACAAAAATAATTTTTTAATTTTACCATTCTTCGCAGTTGCAGATAACGAAACGCATTCATAACCAATGCCGGAGCTTTAGAAGGTTAAGAGCATGAGATGTTCCCGAGTAATAACTGATTAGAAGTGAATAAATTACTTCTATGATGTGTTGTACTAACTTTTTATAGCTGCAATTGAAGTTAGGTTGAATTCAGAAAACAGAATTGATAGTAAATGAAGAAAGGAATAACATTAAAAGATATGGCCAGGAAACTGCACATGTCTATATCAACAGTTTCAAAATCTCTTAACAGTGATAATGCGATAAGTATTTTAACCAAAGAAAGAGTAAATGAACTGGCAAAAGAATGGGGGTATATTCCTAATGAGTCAGCACGCCGTTTTAAATTAAGTAAAAGTTTCACAATAGGGCTGATAATACCTGATTTGCAGGATCAATTTTTTGTCACTGCTATCAATGGCGTTGAAGAAATTACGGAAAGAGAAAAGTATAATATTATCCTGAGTCAAACACATGAGGATGTTATAAAGGAAGAAAAGATTGGGAATGTTATGATTAAAAGCAGGGTAGATGGCTTAATAGTTGCTATCACAAAAAATACTGTGGACATGACCTTTTTCGAAAAATTTAGATCCGTAGGGATTCCTGTTATATGTATTATCAGAAAACCAAAAAATCATTCTTTCAATTGTGTTTCTATAAATAACCAGGAAGGCGCTTTTAAAGCAACCAGTCATTTAATTCAGAAAGGGCATTTGAGAATTGCCCATATAATGGGACCTGAAACTTTACAGATTTCCCAATTGAGGTTAGAAGGATATAAACAAGCACTACTTGAAAAAAATATCTCTTTAGATATGGAGTTGGTAAAGGCTGTTGATTTCAGTAAACCTGTGACGGAAAAAGCAATGTTGGAGTTAATGAAATTAAAAGTTCCTCCAACCGCAATTTTCACTTTCAAAAATTTCATCACCTTAGATGCTATTGAATTTTTGAAAACAAGGTTTCCGGAAAAACTGTGTGCGATCGATTTTACCGACTTCGGCAATCTTTCATTATTTGATTATCTAGACCATAAACCCATTGCCTCGATTGAAGAAAATTTTTATGAAGTGGGTAAGCAAGCTGCAATTTTACTTTTCAAAATCATAAATGAAGAAAATCAAAATCAATCCGTAGACTCGAAAAATATTGAAATACCCTGCAAATTAATGATCCATAAATAGTGAAATAATAATATAGAATGAGTACCGTAAATATAAATTGATAAACTGTTGGAAGCTCCAGTGATGCAGTTTCTAATTATTTTTTAAAACAATTACTTTACCCTCCTGTTTATATTTTATTAAAGACCATCTTTTTATCCGATGGCCGTAAATGGCATAAAACACCAGGTATAAGTAACAAGGGAACAATACCCAATAGGCAGCACGAACATTATATAAATCTGCGAAATAGCCGTAAAAAAGTGGCAGGATGGCATTGCCACACAATCCCATGATAAGGATGGAAGCTCCGAGCTTTGTAAACCTCCCCAATCCATCAAGGGCGAGAGGCCATATTCCGGCCCATATCAAAGAATTAGCAAACCCTAATAAAACCACGAACCAGATTGAAATGTCGGTAACATGGCCCAGAACACGAACTTCTCCCCTGGTATAAATGATGAGCAGGGTAAGCATCACTCCTAACGCAGTACAGAAGCGCAAGGCATTCACCTGGCTAATGTACTTTGGTATGCAAATAATACCTAAAATATAACCGCAAATAGTAGCAAATAAGGTGTAAGATGGAAAGACTTTCGCTTCCAGTAATTGAATATTCATTGAACCGGCATAACCAATGATGGTATCGATGGCTATCACCTGTGTGCCTACATGAAGAAAGATACTAAATGCTCCCAGAATCAGGTGCGGAAATTGAAAAATGCTGTTCTTTCCTGAATTAACTTTTGACAATTCAGCGCTTTCATGTTCTGTGTCTATTTCAGGTAAGGGTGAATAACGTACAATCAACCCTAAGACAGCAAGCACTCCTCCAAGGCAGGCGTATGGAACTATCACTCTTCGGATCAATGCATCCAATGCCGCCTCTTTATTTAGGCCATCGTTAAGAGCCAGTTGTTTAAATAGTTCGTTGTCTGTAGCCCGCAATATCACTGCAGCAAATACGATAGGAGCAAGAATACCTGCACCTTTATTGCAAATACCCATTATGCTTATCCGCTGGGCAGCGCTTTCTTTTGGACCGAGAATGGTAATATAGGGATTAGCGGCAGTTTGCAAAATGGCAAGACCAGCACCAATTGAAAATAATCCCAGCAGGAATATTTCGTAGGTCCTTGTCATAGCAGCGGGTATAAATATAAATG
>JBBJOD010000458.1:0-4535 GCA_037721715.1 Chitinophagaceae bacterium
AAATGTAAATGTCGGTGGTCTTCAAACAAGGGATCATATTCTGCAGGTCATGACAAAGCGTTTTGGATCTGTCGCTAATGTGCAGCAAATGTTTGGCCAACAGGTACAGGGAAGCGTTTCAACGCTTAACCAGTTAAAAGATAAGATCAGTCAACTGGTTGGAACTACCAGAGACCTTGAAATTCCTGATTTCAAACCCAATAATCAAAAAGTAAAGCAATGGAAAAACCGGCTGGAACTTGGAACGAACCTGCAAACAGTGAAAAGTAACAGGTTCTTTCCATCGACCAGTGATATCGGAATATCAATAGGGTATAAACTGAATGATAAAAGTATCATTGGTATTGGCGGCTCCTATAAAATGGGTTGGGGTAAGGATATACGACATATCATCATCACTCACGAGGGAATGGGTATACGATCATTTATAGATTATAAAATTAAAGGAAATATCTGGCTCACTGGCGGAGGCGAAATGAACTACAAGAGTGAATTTGACAATTTTGAAGTACTGAATAATTATAGTGCCTGGCAAACAAGTGCGTTGGTTGGTATAAGCAAAAAATACAAAGTAAGTAATAAGATGAAAGGAAATGCGCAATTGATGTACGACCTCTTGTGGAAGGAACAGGTTCCAAGGACGCAGCCGGTGTTGTTCAGAGTTGGGTATCATCTTAAATGAAAAATTAGATAACATATTGTAACTGTAAAAATTAAATGTATGAGTAAGCAAAAACTGGTAATTGTTTTCCTGTATTTATTATTCCTCCTTGATACAACGGCTCAAAATAATTCCGATCAATTATTAAAAGTTGTTCCGCCTTCCCCTACTGTCGCTTCGCTGGGCAAATATGGAGATGTGCCTGTAAGCCTTTACACGGGAATACCGAATATCTCTATTCCTTTGTATGAGATAAAAGATGGAAGGTTGGAACTACCCATCTCACTAAGTTATCATGCAGGCGGCGTTAAGTTAGAAGAAATTGCCTCTCCGGTTGGATTATCGTGGACCTTAAACGCCGGTGGTGTCATAGGTAAAAATGTCAGGGGGTTGCCTGATGATTTTGGGCCCTGGCAGCCCCAACCACGCAACAATTCTGTAGTGGGCATAATGGAATCCGGAAATTCGGATCGAATCAGGCAGTTGGTAAAGGACGTGGACAAGGGTGATCGTGATGGCGAAGCTGATTTGTATTACTATAATTTTAACCAGTTTTCAGGAAAGTTCTTTTATGACCAGAGCGGCATCATCCATACAGTGCCTTCTAAAAAACTTTTAATCAAGCCATTCGAAAACGGTTGGAGGATAACTGCTGAAGATGGTACAGTGTATACTTTCAATAACGTTGAAGAAGTAAAGTCGGCATCTTGCTCCGGAGATCAAAGTAATACTTCCGCCTGGTTTCTTACCAGTATAAAGAGCGCTGATGGCAAGCGGGAAATTACCTTTTTATACGATAAGGTCAGTTACACTTATGAAACTTTAATCGGACAAACAAAGTATTTTTCTATTAACAGTACAGGGAACTTGTGTCTTTCTAACCCTTCTCCATGCCGTGGCACACAGCATTACAACACACATCGACTAGTGAAAATCAATTTTGACGAAGGATATATAAATTTCAATTACAATAAGCAGAGATGCGACCTGACGGAGGATAAGTCTTTGGATGAAATAAATGTTTTTTCGAAAACTAATCAATTAATAAAGGGGTACAAAATTGGTTATTCATATTTTGGCAATAACAGTGATGGTTGTAATTATTATACCAAAGACTTAAAAAGATTAAAGTTAGTTTCCATAACAGAGCACAATGGAACTTTGCAAAAGCCTCCGTATACTTTTCGATACAATGAATCTGTTGAGTTGCCTAACAGGTTATCTTACGCCCAGGACCATTGGGGATATTATAATGGTAAACTTAACAATAATGACCTGATTGCTTCATTTACTACCACCGTATTCTCTGGAGAGAAAGTTTCTTTTCCCGGAGCAGATAGAAAAGCAAATCCTCTCACAGCTCAGGCTGGTGTCTTAACTTCGATAAAATATCCAACCGGAGGCGAGACTTTATTCAAGTATGAAAGTAATTCAGTCTCAAATGAAGAAGTAGAACCGCAACCGGAAATCGTTGAGAAGCTAATAACGTTCGGTGCTTCAAATGAACCTGCATATAACCTGCCAGTTCCTTATGAGTCAGATGAATTAATAATACCTGTGGGTGGTGCCCAAGTTCAATTGAATGTTGCAGGATTAAGTAATGTACTTTGGCCAGGTTGTGATTTTGTGCAGTGTTCAATTATAAAAGATAACAACCCCGTACCCTATACACAGATAGGTGATAGTTGGAACGGTGTCACAACAACTTGGCCAGCGGGTACTTATAAAGTACGTTTAAACAGCGATTGCAATAGTTTCGCCAAGGCGGATTTTCACATAACAATTTCAGTCCAGATAGCAGTAACCAATCAAAAAGCGGACATAAGACCTGTTGGTGGACTCAGGATTAAGCAAATCGAAGACAAACCTGGAAACGGCAATCCTTCCATGATAAAAAATTACAGGTATCATAATGAGGGTGACTCCGCTCACTCAAGTGGTGTATTAGTTAATTTCCCTGATTATGGTTACGACCTGGGTGTCGAAAGTACAAAGCGAGATGAGCATGGTAGTCCTGAGGGTGCTCCGATTTATTGTGCTTACCGGGTCAGACAGTCGTTTTCAAATTATCCGCTTGCAACAACACAGGGTAGTTATGTCGGCTACCGACACGTGATAGTCGATTTGGGCGAGAACGGGGAAAGCTGGTATTCGTACAATGTATCTTCAGACACGAAGGGAATTTTTCCTTTTGCACCTATAGAAAACTTCGACTGGTCAAGGGGCTTTTTGCTTCATTCGAAAGACTTTATAAGAAGGAAAGACGCTTTGATACTTGCTAAGGAAACAATACATACTCCTTACAGCAGTAATCAACATAGAATTTATGGACTCAAAACTGGAAGGAATTTCTATAAAATAGATAATGGCGAAATGCGCCCTAATCTGCAACCATCTCCGGAGTATGCATTTTATCCAACAACCACCGAATTTTATACCTTATCTAAAACCAATGAAAGAACTTACGATCAAAAAGACCCCTCCAGGTTTATTGAAACGGTTGCAGAATTTGCATATAGTCAACTGCATTTGCAGCTAATACAATCTAAAACTACAACAAGTAAAAGCGACCAGGCAAGAAAAGAGGAAATTGTAACAAAGAGAAAATACCCCTTCGATTATTCCTTTACCAGCAATCCTGACGGAGCGGAGGCTTCTGCAATTAAAAATTTACAAGATCTACATGTGGCTGATGCAGTCATTGAGGAGTATACAACAAAACAGGATCGAGATACAACTGATAACAAATTATATAATCAGCGAGTTTTAGCTGGTAGTATTACTACCTATAAACCTGATATGCCATACCCGGATCAATTGTTCAAGTTAGAAATCGGTTCTTCGCTTCCATTAACAACTTTTGATGTGGGGTCAGTAGTAAAGACAAATACATTTGTTAAGAACTTAAATTCCAGTGTTAGCAATTCTTATAAATCAGCAGTTTTATTTAACAGCTATGACGATCATGGAAATATTACTACACAACAAACAAATAATGATGTTTTTAAGTCATACATATGGGGATATAACTATCAATATCCGGTTGCTGAAGTTATTGGGATAGATTATAAGACCTTAATGGCGAATTCTAATGTAAATGAATCAGTTCTTCAAAGCTTTTCTACCACAGATGACCATATGCGTTCTGAGCTAAACAAAATTCGTACAGCGTTTCCTACTGCCGTAATTAATACATATACATACAACCCATTAGTAGGCATTAGTTCACACACGGATATCAATAGCCGCACTACCTATTATGAATATGATTCCTTTGGAAGATTGAGTATCGTTCGTGACCAGGATTTTTATATTCTAAAGAAATATTGTTACAATTATCAGGGCCAGCCAGATAATTGCCAAACCTCATTTGGCAATACAGAGCGAAGCGGAATCTTCACAAAAAATTGCAACGCTTCGGAAATCGGAAGCCAGGTTAAATATTCAGTTCAGGCCAATACTTATTTCGGTGCAACACAGGTGCTGGCAGATTCGCTGGCAGATGCGGATATTGCTTTGAAGGGCCAAGTTTATGCCAATGAAAAGGGTACCTGCACCGCGGCAACTACAACTATCTACTATAGCTTAACTATAAGACGTCTTTTTTATTCCACTAAATGCGAGCCTGGTTACTTTCCTTTGCCTCTTTTTGTTATAATTCCCTATGGCGCATTTACCTCTATTTACTCACAAGAGGAAGCAGATAGACAAGCTGAATTAGCTGCCCAGGAGAAAGCTGATATAAATGGTATTTGTACTGACAAATCTCAACGATAATTGAATTGTATCGATTTCAAATACAACCATAAAATCTTCAAGTGTATGCTTCAGTTTAAGTCGGTGAGGGTGGCGGTGTTGGTTACGGCGCTGGTGG
>JBBJOD010000459.1:0-4535 GCA_037721715.1 Chitinophagaceae bacterium
GCTAGAAGAACTGGAATCTTCACTTCCGGATCTGTTGCTGTTGGATATAAGTATGTCGGGAGTAGATGGAAGAGAAGTTTGCAAGCATCTGAAAAATAAACAGTCCACCAGGCATATACCCATTGTGATGATTTCGGCTGACATTGATATCGCAAAGATCACTGCTGAGTGTGGTGCAAATGATTCACTGGCGAAGCCTTTTGAGATTCGGGAACTGCTGGCAGTAATTGAACGGCACACAGCAGATCAACAATGAATTTTTTTAAAAAGATTTAATAATTACTTTTGCCCCCTCTTGCCTGATAGTATAAGGGTAGTATGTCAGTTTCTGGATCTGAATGTCTTGGTTCGAATCCAGGTCGGGCAACTGAAAGTAAAAAGTCCTGCCAGTTTTGACAGGACTTTCATTATATATTCTTTTGCTAAGCAGGAGGTAACCGGCCATCAGCCAGTGAGCAGGGAAATTAATCGCCCCATATTTCATCTTCACCCTTCAACCACTTTTTTACCAATTCTGTAGTGATTGATTTTGGTCTTTCTAATGGAAAACCCAGCGCCCTGTCCCAGCAAAGACTTGCTAATACTCCCAATGAGCGACTGACACCAAATAAAACGGTGTAAAACTCATACTCTACCATTCCATAGTGTACAAGCAGGGCGCCACTGTGAGCGTCTACATTGGGCCATGGATTTTTTATCTTACCCAGTGACTGTAAAATGGGCGGAACGGTTTCATAAATATTCCATACTGTCTGAACCAATGGATCATCGGGCATATGTTTTTTTCCAAATTCCATTTGAGCTTCAAAACGCGGGTCTGTTTTCCGGAGTACTGCATGCCCGTAACCTGGTACTACTTTTCCTTCATTTAAAGTTTTTCTTACGTAGGCATCTATTTGTTCATTACTGGGAAGTTCCACCCCCAGTTCTTCACGCATTTCAAATATCCATTTTATCACTTCCTGGTTTGCCAGACCGTGCAACGGGCCAGCAAGGCCGTTCATGCCAGCAGCCAGGCTTAAATAGGGGTCGCTTAGTGCAGAGCCGACCAGGTGAGTAGTGTGGGCGGAAACATTTCCTCCTTCATGGTCTGCGTGTATGGTCATATACAAGCGCATCAGGTCCTGGAAACTTTCGTCAGAATAACCCAACATATGAGCCAGGTTGCCTGCCCAGTCCAATAGGCCGTTGGGATGAATATGCTGACCATTTTTATATTTTCGGCGATAAATATATGCCGCAACCCTGGGTAATCGGGCAATAAGGTCCATCGCGTCGTCGAACATTGCCTCCCAATATTCTTTCTTGTTCATTCCTTCGGAATATTTTTTCGAGAAATTACTCTCTGTCTGTAAAGCCATGATGGCTATCACAAACTGGGTCATCGGGTGGGTTGTTACAGGTAACGCTTCAATTGCGGCAAATACGTGGTTGGGAACATGTGACCGCCGTTGCCATACGGATGTTACATGTGCCACATCCTCTTCAGTTGGCAATTCACCTATCAGCATCAAATAAAAAAGTCCTTCCGGCAACGGCTCTGTTCCGCCAACTGTTCTTGGCAACTTTTCCTGCAATTCCGGAATGGAGAATCCACGGAACCGAATACCTTCATGCGCATCTAGTAGAGACGTTTCTGTAACGAGGCCGGTAATTCCTCGCATGCCCTGGTAAACCTGGGAAAGCGTTACTTCACCTATTTTCTTGTTGCCATGTTCTTTGAGTATGTCCTTGATTTCAGCACTTGCCGCATCTGCCTTGGCTTTGAACCTGTCTTTTAATATTCCCATTTGAATGTGTTTTGAAAATGATGATCACAAAGATTATAAGCTGACAGTCTAAATTAGCAATTGTCTTTTGCTAGAACAAATAAACTCAGTAAGTATTGCCAAAATCCGGGATCAGGTAGCAAAGTGAATGTTAGTGAAGTCTTACTGTTAAGTGAACGGGAGTTTATTTTTGAGACCTTTTGTACATCCAAAATGCAACACATCCGAAGATGATATTCGGAAACCAGGCAGCCAGCAACGGATGCAGGTCTCCCTTGGTAGAAAACACCGTAGAAAATTTGTCCATAACCACAAAAAAAGCCGCGGTAACAATTCCTATGGCAAGCGGAAGGCCGCTTCCCCCTCTTGTTTTTCGTGCGGCAACTACCACACCTATGATTGTCAGGATGATCACAGAAAAAGGTGTTGCGTCGCGGCGAAACCGCTCAACTTTTAAGGTGTTCAGGCCTTCTGCACCACGTAATTCCTCCATCTTGATGAAGTGAGTCAGTTCCGGTGTTATCATTTTATCTTTAAGGTACTCATCTTTACGGAGTTCTTCCGGCTTCACCTTCAGATCGATGTTCATGGCAGGTATCTGCCTGAGCTCTTCACGTAAGCCATCTATCTTTCTTTCGATGGCATTTTCAATTTTCCAGTTTCTTCGGGAAGTATCCCATTTAATGCTTTCAGACCGCAGGTTGTAATATACTTTATTGTCTCTAATCCTTTGCAGGAAGAACCCGCTCGCAGATTTTGAAGTAGTATCGTAATAGCGAAGCCCCACGAATGTAGTGGTGTCTACTCGCAGGTAGTAAAAATTGTTATTGTTCTGTCCTGCCAGGTATGTACTGTTTTTGTCGATTACCTTCAATTGGAAATCGCTTCTTATGGCGTTTGCCCTGGGAATCACATATTGATTGGCCAGCCATAGGAGCCCGCCAAGCAATATACCTCCCATTAAGTAAGGACGAAGCAGGCGGTTGAAGTTAACACCATTAGCCAGGATGGCGATGATTTCGGAGCGTGCAGCCAGTTTGGAAGTAAAAAAGATGACGGCAATGAATACAATAAGCGGGAAGATCATCGAAATGATAAAAGGGACAAAGCCAAAATAATACTGGGTGATAATCTCGGTAGTGGAAAGTCCTGATTTAACAAAATCATCCGTCTTTTCGCTCGTATCAATTACAACGGCGATAATAGTAATGGTGAGGATGGTAAACACAAATGTTACCAGGAACCGTTTTAGTATATACCAGTCCAGGATCTTCATGCCTTACTTACCGCGCTTTCCATAATTAACAATATCAGCGCAGGCATTTACCTAATGGTTTGCTATCAACGTTATCATTGCGGGAGACCTGCATTACAAAACCAAAAGTAATTCAAAATAGACCATGAAGCTTACCTTTAAATTTAAATTGATCAACAGTATGTTTAAGTGTAAGCCTTTGTATTTTTTGATGATGGCCTTTGTTTTCTCAACCCTGTCATTATTTCCACAAACTGTTTCAACCTATGACCAGCACGAAGCCTTTGCGCCGTTATTTTATCCAGGTTACGGAGATGACTTAAGAACCGCCAGCGGTACTCCCGGTTCGAAGTACTGGCAAAACGCTGCCAACTATAAAATTGATGTATCACTGAACGAACTGGAACACTCTCTTTCCGGATCGGTACTTATCACTTATAAGAACAACAGCCCGGAAAAATTATCATTTTTATGGTTGCAGCTTGACCAGAACATCTACAGTTTAGCCTCCAGGGCAGTAGCGGCCACTGCTTTGGGCGGAGGACGTTGGGCTAACCGGAACTTTGATGGAGGGTATACCATAAAAAGTGTTAACCTGCTTTATGCGGGTAAAGAGCAAAAAGCGGCTTACACTATTTCTGATACACGCATGCAGGTCATGCTAACACAGCCGGTAAAGGCAGGCGGAGATTCCGTCAGGGTCAAAATAGCATACTCATTCAATATTCCGGAGTACGGTACGGATCGTATGGGGCGCCTCAACACCTCCAACGGCTGGATCTATGAGATCGCGCAGTGGTACCCGAGAATGTGTGTGTACGATAATGTGATGGGCTGGAACACGCTGCCCTACCTTGGACAAGGAGAATTCTACCTGGAGTATGGTAATTTCTACTTCAGTATCAACACGCCGGCCTCTCATATCGTAGTGGCTTCGGGAGAGCTTCAAAATCCGTCAGAGGTGCTTACAAAAGAGCAGATTAGCCGGTTGAAAAAGGCGAAGGAAAGCGAAACTACCGTGATGCTGCGTTCAGCGAATGAAGTGACCGATCCGGCATCGAGGCCTTCCAAAGAAAGAATAACCTGGAAGTTACCTGTATCAATGCTCGTGACGTTGCCTGGGGATCTTCAGCCGCTTTTGTATGGGATGCAGCAAGGATCAACCTGCCGGGTGGTAAAAAATCATTAGCTATGTCGGCGTACCCGGTTGAAAGTGCACAAGACAGTGCCTGGAAGCGATCAACTGAATTTGTAAAAGGTGCAGTGGAACATTACTCCAAACAATGGTTTACCTACCCTTACCCCGTAGCGGTTAATGTAGCAGGCATAGTGGGCGGTATGGAATATCCCGGAATTGTTTTCTGTTCGAGCAGGGCCAAAAAGCAGGGATTATGGGGTGTTACCAGCCACGAATTTGGACATACCTGGTTCCCGATGATTGTGGGAAGCAATGAACGCAAATATCCGTGGATGGATGAGGGCTTCAACACTTTCATTAATTCTTTAGCAGC
>JBBJOD010000460.1:0-4530 GCA_037721715.1 Chitinophagaceae bacterium
CGCATGCTGGTTGTTCCGTGGATCCCGGTTTACTGGCCCAATGGATTGCCTTCAGCAGGAATTGAAAGAGGTGACAACCCGGCTGTAATGGTTACAGACGCTACCGGAAACGTCAACGACATGACGCAGCGCTACCTGCTAAAAGCGTCTTTTGATATCAACCTGCCCTTCGTGCCCGGATTAGGAGTTGATGGCTATTTCAGCTATACCAATAACTCTAATTTTATCAAGAACTTCCAGAAGCCATGGACGGTTTATGACTACAATAATGTTACTGATAAATATATTCCCGTTGGGGGAGGAGGCATTCTGGCTCCTCAACTTCGGGAGACTTCCAACAGAGACAGGCGTTCTTTAATCAATCTTCGTTTAAAATATGAAAAGCGGTTGAATGATCACAACATAAATACTTTTATCGCTGTTGAACAAGAGGAAGCTTACAATACAAATTTTTCCGCATTCAGAAGAAACTTTCTCTCTCCATCGATTGACCAGCTATTCGCCGGAAGCCTTACAGGACAGGAAGCTTCAGGATCAGCAACTGAACGGGGAAGGAAGAATTTATTCGGACGTTTGGGCTACGGATTCAAAGACAAGTACCTGGTAGATTTTAACTTCAGGTATGATGGCTCTTCTATCTTTCCGAAAGGCAGGCAGTTTGGCTTCTTCCCCGGAGTAGCTGTAGCATGGCGGCTCGGGAAGGAAAAATTTATAGAAGACAATTTCACTTTTGTCGATGACTTGAAATTGAGGGCGTCTTATGGTAAAATCGGAAATGACCGTGTTGACGCCTTCCAGTTTCTTCAAAGCTATACCCTGGGAATGTTGGGCTATAATTTCGGCGCCACGCCCACGCAGTCTCTGGGTTTAACCGCAGGAGTAAGTCCTAATGCAAATATAACCTGGGAGGTGCTTAAAACTACCAATTTAGCAATGGACGGATCTTTTGCCAATGGTCTGTTAGGATTTACCATAGATGTATTCAGACAGGAAAGATCAAACATCCTGGCCACCCGCGATCTGGCAGTTCCCTCTTACACAGGCCTTAATTTGCCAAATGAAAATATTGGGGTTGTACAAAACAAAGGCATCGAACTCGAGTTGTCTCACAGTAAAAAGATCAATAAATTGTCTTATAGAGTGAGCGGAAATGTGGCCTATGTTAAAAGCAAGATCATTTACATAAGTGAGGCATCAAATGTTCCGGCATGGCAAAAAGCCGAGGGTCATTCGATAGGAGCGCAAAATTATTTAAAATCCCTGGGCATCATCAGAACCAAGGAGGAACTCGATGCAGTGCCAAAGGTACAGGGTACAAAAATCGGCGATTTGAAGTATGAAGACGTGAATGGTGACGGCTTGATCACTTTTTTAGATAACGTACGATTAGACCGCACCAATACACCCGAAATTACCTTCGGACTCAACTTTACGGTGGACTACAACAATTTTTCTTTGTTTGCTAATTTCGCCGGTCAAAGCAATGCATGGCAATACTTTCATGAGAACGCCAGGCTTGCTGTGAATACAAGAGAGGAATTGCTGTTAAACCGGTACAGGCCAGGGAGTATGAACTCCAAGTATCCCATCTTGCCCTTACTGGATACCAGGACAGACGTGAGCGGGCTAAGCTCAACTTTCTGGTTAAGAGATGCCACTTTCGTAAGATTAAAAACACTCGAACTAGGGTATTCACTGCCACAAGATTTACTGTCAAAGATCAGGGTCTCCGGCCTGAGAATTTATTTGAACGGGAACAACCTGTTTACAATTGATAAGCTGAAAATTTATGACCCAGAGGGCAGTAATGAACGTGGCAATTTTTATCCTCAAAGTAAAATTTATAACCTGGGGTTAAACCTGACATTTTAAAAAAGACGATTATGAATTATCCTATCAATTTGTTAACTAAATCAATCGCCGTCTTTTATAAAGCGATGCTGATTTGTTGTGTGGTATTGTTGTTTTCATGCAAGAAAAATATTCTTGATAAAATACCTTTAAATTCCTATTCTGAAGAGCTGGTATGGAAAGATGCGAACCTTATACAAACCTTTGTTAACAACACTTACAGGGTTGTTCCGCATGGCTTTAACTATTCAATGGCCAACTCACTTTCCACCCTCACCGATGAAAACAATGCACGGGCTTTCTCCTCTGCAAACATCATAAACGCCGGGAATATAACCCCGGATGCATTGGCTGCACTTGATTACTGGAATGATCCCCAGCGGGGTTTTTACAAGGTTGTCACCCGAACAAATATATTCTTAAGCAGGATAGGTGAATCTATCATTGATACGGCACAAAAAAGCCGAATGACCGGGGAAATGACTTTTTTAAGAGCCTATGCCTATTTTCGGCTTATCAGCTTTTATGGCGGTGTTCCTTTAATCAAGAAGCCTTTTGGGTTAACTGATGACTTTAACGTGCCACGAAATACTTACAAAGAATGTATGGATTTTGTACTAGCTGAACTAGACAAGGCTGCTGGAATGCTGCCATTGAAACATACGGCTGTAAACATGGGTAGAATAACCAAGGGAGCGGCGCTGGCAATTAAAGCAAGAGCATTATTATACGCCGCAAGCCCTTTAAATAATCCATCAAACGAAACCAGTAAATGGCAACAAGCATCAGATGCCGCAAAAGCAGTGATAGACCTTAACCAGTACGCGTTGTTTCCTGACTATAAAACAATGTTTTTGGCTGCTACAATTTATAATCCTGAAATGATCTGGCAAAGGCCGTTTAATCTTGCTATCGAGCCCGAGAATGTTTTCGTTGAACTGAGCCAATATCCAAATGGCTACGGAGGATTTGCCCAGGTTCACCCGCTACAAAATATTGTTGATGATTATGAAACATTGAATGGTAAACTTCCCAGGAACGATCCTTCCTACAACCCGCAAAACCCATATCTAAATCGCGACCCGCGTTTTTATGCCAGCATTTTATATGATGGAGCTCCTTTTAAAGGCAGGGAAGTGGAAACGTTTCTCCCAAAAGGACAGGATTCAAATGAAGGATCTTCTCAACCCTGGAATTCTACACAAACAGGATATTATCAAAGGAAATTCCTCGATGAGGCCATAACCAATCCCGGGGGTACGAATATAGGAAGCACTCCCTGGACGTTTAGTCGTTTCGCGGAAGTTTTACTCAATTATGCGGAAGCAAAACTTAACCTGGGTGATGAGCCTACCTGCAGGGAATATATAAATAAAATAAGAAGCAGGCAAAGCGTAAATATGCCACCTGTTACCGAGACCGGCCCGGCACTTGTTGCGAGGCTTCAGAATGAGCGCAGGATTGAGTTGTCTTTTGAAGACCATAGGTGGTTTGATGTACGTCGCTGGAAAATTGCTCCGGTAGTTCTAAACATTCCGGGCAAGAGAATGGCAGTAACTAAAGATGCTTCAGGAAATAAAATCTATACTGTTGTAAATTTTCAACCTCGTGCATTTACTGATAAGAATTATTTGGTGCCGATACCTCAATATGAAATTTCAAAGAATCCCAAGTTAGTGCAGAACCCTGGTTACTAGGTGTCAACAATACGTACGATCAAGTCGCGGCCTGTTTTACGTAAGGTGTTTTGATGCCAGGGTTACGTATTTAATAAGATTAAATTCATTTCAATTGGTTTTCTTCACGTACAGCTTTCAACGACCCATCAAAACATATGAATAGACGCATAATTCTTTGTAGCGGTATTTATTTTATCATCAATTTTTTCCCGTCGTTTAGTTTACCTATTACGCCACTTCGTTATGTTGTTAAAGATAGTTTGCCCAATGTTCTGCCAGCCAATCGTGCCGACCTGATTGAAAGCAGTTTCAGAAACCAGGCATTGTTACAATTCAGTGTTCACCAATTACCTGATAACCTTACAGCATGGCAGCATTATAAGTCAGCGCTTAAAAGTAAGATCATACAAAAAGCGGGCGTTGTAATAGATCATAAACTGCCTTTAAATATGCGTGAAACAGGTAGTGTAAAATCGGATGGTTATACCATCAAAAACATAGCCTTCCAAACACGTAAGGGTGTTTATTCAACAGCTAATTTATACGTTCCAGAAGGCAAAGGGCCGTTTCCTGCTGTGATTACGATGCATGGTCATTGGCCCGCAGGCCGCTTATTTGAGCAGTTCCAGGCCATCGGTCAAACCTTGGCACTTAACGGGTATGTATGCTTGAATATTGATGCCTTCGGAGCAGGTGAAAGAACTACTATTCATGGTACCGATGAATATCATGGTGCCAACCTTGGATCATCACTGATGAACATCGGAGAAACTTTGGTTGGTTTTCAAATGTCAGATAACATGAGGGGAGTGGACCTGCTGTGCTCATTGCCTTTTGTAGATGCGGGTAAAATTGGGGCTACAGGAGCTAGCGGGGGAGGCAATCAAACGATGTGGCTGACTGCTATTGACGAGAGAATCAAGGCAGCTGTGCCAGTAGTAAGTGTGGGTACTTTCGAGTCTTATATTATGCGTTCTAATTGCGTTTGCGAGCTGTTGCC
>JBBJOD010000461.1:0-4516 GCA_037721715.1 Chitinophagaceae bacterium
CAGTTTGTCTTCTTCATTATAAAGCAGGTCCTGCTCCTTATTGTCATACACCTTATCGGTAGTAATTACCACCACGGTACATTTGCCTGCCAACTGATTAACCGCTTCTAACAGGTTAGCAGTCCCTACAACGTTTACCGCAAAAGTTTCGGCAGGTATTTCATAAGAACGGCGTACAAGGGGCTGGGCAGCAAGATGGAAGATGTAGTCAGGTTTGAATTCGAGCAGCCTTTTTGTTAAACGAGCCGTGTCGCGAATATCACCTATCATGCTGTCAATAAGCGTTGTGGATTTCAGTAGGCTGAATAAGCCATTTGAGTATTCGGGCTCAAGTGCATATCCTGCAACTGATGCCCCAAAACCGTGCAGCAAAGCCGTTAACCATGCGCCTTTGAAGCCGGTATGCCCGGTAACAAAAACCTTTTTTCCACGAAAACAGGAATAAAGATGGTTATGCCTTACCAAACTTTCCATTTTGCCTGATTGTTTTGCCAAAGTGCTTCAAGTTCAAGTTTGTCTCTCATTGCATCCATGCATTTCCAGAATCCATAATGTTTATAGGCCATTAGATTGTCAGATGCCGCCAGTTGTTCCATAGGCGCATCTTCCCACATCACATCATCCATGTTTCCGGGCAGGTAGTCAAAAACCGCTTTGTTCAAAACAAAGAATCCTCCATTGATCCATTTCCCGTCGCCTTTGGGTTTTTCTTTGAAATTTGATACGTTACCGTTTGTACCCACATCCATACCCCCAAACCTGGCCTCCGGTTGTACCGCTGTAACCGTGGCCATTTTCCCATGATTTTTATGGAAATTTAGTAAGGCATTGAGGTCGATGTCTGCTACCCCGTCGCCGTAGGTCAACATAAAATCATCCTCGTTTAAATATTTACGGATCTGTTTGAGCCTTCCCGCCGTTTTAGTTCCAAGTCCGGTGTCAACCAGGGTTACCTTGAAAGATTCGGCATTGGTGTAATGCACATCGAGTTTGTTACTGCCTAATTCTATGGTAACATCGGAATTATGCATGTAATAATGCATAAAGTACTCTTTGATGAGGTATCCTTTATATCCCAGGCATATGATAAATTCATCAAATCCGTGATGGCTGTATATCTTAAGAATATGCCACAAAATTGGTTTTCCACCTATCTCAACCATTGGTTTGGGACGCGTTTCAGTTTCTTCTGCTATCCTGGTACCTAGACCGCCTGCAAAGATCACAACTTTCATAATGGTAGAGTTGCCGCAAAACTAATGTTATTTAGATTATCCTTAGATCGTTGGTTAAAATTAACCAACAGGTTGTTGGTGAATGGTCAATGGTCAATGGTGATGTTGCTGAGTTATGAATTATGAGCGATGGATGATGGGTGTGTAGGATCTCGATGTGTTGTGTTGGAATAAAATTCAAAATTAACGAACTTCTCTATTTGTACCCTTGATGCATGAAATCTGATACCCATCATCCATCACTTATGACTCATAACTCATAACTCATCATTCATAACTCATCATTCACTATTCACTATTCACTATTGACCATTGACATTGACAATCACCCATCCCCCCTTCCCCTAGTCCCTCCGTATATTAATGAAACTGATTACTTTCGCTAAACAATGGGTATCATTCAGAAACAAAGTATCAATTCGTCCATATTTATCCTAATAGGTTTTGCAATAGGGGCCTTGAACATTCTGGTACTTTTTCCGAAATTTCTTACCCCTGACCAATTTGGCCTTACCAGGGCTATGATGGATATCTCACTTACGCTTGCAACCCTTGGCACACTGGGTTCTTTAACTGTTATTTATAAATTCTCTCCTTTTTACAGTGATTATCTCAAAGATAAAAATAACGACCTTCCTTTTATTACGGGGGCGATTAGCCTAATGGGTTTCTTGTTAATCCTTGGGTTTGGTTTTGGTTTCCGGGACCTCATCATTCGAAAGCTCGGCAAATCACCCGATTTCGCTAATTTTTTTTATACTGTCTACCCATATACGTTATTCCTATTGATTTTCAGCTGGCTGGAGGCATTTGCCTGGTCGGCAAAAAAAACAGTCTTTACAAATTTTCTTCGTGAAACAGTGGTTCGTTTAATTAGCACCCTTTTAATATTATTATATGGTTTCAACGTTATTGAGCTTGACTTGTTTATCAACCTTTTTAGCTTACTCTATTTCATTCCATCACTGATACTGCTAAAAATGCTAACCAGTAAAACCAACTGGAGCTTATCAATAATAAATTTTAGTTCGGTAACAAGGCGGTTAAAAAAGAGAATGATCGTATACGGACTTTTTGTTTTTGGAGCGCAATTTCTTAATGTACTTTCCAGAACGAATGATTCTATCCTGGTTATCGGTCTGCTTGGCCTTGCCGATACAGCCGTCTTTTCAATTGCCAGCTATTTTATAGCAGTAATGGAGATACCTCAAAGGAGCATGAACTCTATCAGCCTGCCTGTTTTAGCGGAAGCATGGAAGAACAAGGATAAAGTAAAGATTGAAAGTATTTATCGAAAAAGTGTGATAAACCTATTGGTAATTGGGCTGGGTTTGTTTGGCTTAATTATTCTAAACGTCCATGATGTGATACAGTTTCTCGGAAAAGACTATGCTGATATAGAAGCAATTATTCTACTGATGGGCCTTGCCAAGGTGCTTGACCTTGGCACAGGCATCAACAGCCAGATCATAGCGACGTCTAATTTTTGGCGGTTTGACTTCTACACAAACATCATCTATACATTACTCTCCCTGCCATTAAATTTCTACCTTATTAAATATTTTGGATTGATAGGACTCGCTTACTCATCCCTGATATCAATTAGTATTTACAATTCCATGCGTTTTGTATTTATCTATAAGAAATTCGGTTTCCAGCCCTATACCCTTAAAGCCCTGCTTGCAATAATTATTTCTGTCATAGCTTATTGGCTTGTATATATTATTCCGCAGCAATCAAATGCCTTCCTTGATATCTTTCTAAGAAGCAGTGCATTTATACTTTCGTTTGTGACACCCATGTACTTTTTAAATATTGCTCCTGACCTGAACGGCATCGTGGATAAATTTAAAAGGCAGGTTTTTGCACTATTTCCTTAAAACACTTTAAAACGCAGCTATTTTTTGCAGGAAAAGCTCCATCCCCTTCTTTTTCAAATCATCCAATGAATAACTGATAAATTGTGTATAGTATTTTTTGAGATCAAATACTAAGGTTCTATTGTTTGAAACAACGTCATCAATATGCTTCAATCCATATTTATTAGCTTCAATAAATAACTGCACAAAATCATCATCCAGTCTTTTGTTACTTACCCAGGCAGCAAACACAAATGGTAAGCCCGTAAGTTCTTTCCAGGATTGTCCGAGGTCGTAAATGTAAGGAGAAATATTTCTTTGTTCCAGGGCCCTGTCGCCTATTACCAGGCCGGCGGTGGTGCCTTTGATATGATTGCGAAAGTCTTCACGGGCGTCAGCAAGTTCCGGGTTAATTTTCCAGTATTCGTTAATCAGGATACGGGTGAGGGCGACAGAAGACCGGCTTTGGTAGTCTAGCAGCACTTTCCGAACCTGTTGTAGCGGCACTTCACTGAACAAACAGACAGAAGCCACGGGCCCTACCGAGCCTATACAACAGTCAGTAATAATATATGATTCCTTCAGTTGGGGAATGATGGCTACCGGTACTAATCCAATATCTATTTCACCAAGCAAAAGCATCCTGGCGATTCGTGAGGGGTAATCATTGACCAGTTCAACCTGATCAGACATCATTCCCTGTTCGAAACCATAAATTAAAGGTTTGGTATTAAGATAACTTACTGCTCCTACCCTTATTTTACTTTCTGTAGTCATTTGGTCTATTCCCCCCATTTTGGGTATCGGCGTGAATGATCGCTGAGGCATCTTAACCTGCCCTTTTTTGAATACCGGTTAAAGTGGTAACCGATATCCCACATTTCACATCTTTAGTTTAATTTCGCAAATGTACGCCTACCATTAATATACTATTGCTCTTTTAACTCTCATCATGGAACTCAACACACTCACCGCCATTTCTCCGATCGACGGCCGTTATCGTAAGCAGGTGCATCACCTGGAAGATTATTTTTCCGAATATGCATTAATGAAATATCGTGTGATGGTAGAAATAGAGTACTTTTTGTTTCTGTCTGACAAAAAGTTTTTTGACCTTGGAGCAAAGTCGAAAAAGTTATTGAAAGCGGTGGCAGACAATTTTAGTATTGAAGATGCTAAGCAGATAAAAGAAACAGAAAAGATCACCAACCATGATGTAAAAGCCGTTGAATATTTTCTAAAGTCAAAATTGGAAGAATGTGGAGCGGAGGAAGGAAATGAATGGATACATTTTGGGCTAACATCCCAGGATATAAATAACACGTCTATACCACTCGCATGGAAACATGCTATTGAGATTGAATACCTGCCGCTTGTGCTTAATCTTAACCAGCAGTTACAATTGCTGGCGCAACAATGGAA
>JBBJOD010000462.1:0-4514 GCA_037721715.1 Chitinophagaceae bacterium
TTTAATCCTTTGTGAATAAGATCTACAGACAACTACAGCGTTTCCCTGCAGACACGAACTAGTTATTACAAGCATTCTTCATCACTCATAACTCCAATCCAAAACTCATCACCCTTCACCATTGACACTTCACCATTTCCAACATTCATGCTGTAATTTTGTTCTTATAAAAAAACCGTATGCAATTAGCAGAGTTATACAAAAGGGCATTGAATTTCGAATTCTTTTCTGTGGAAGAAGGTGTGTTCCTTTTTGAAAAGGCCCCGCTTGCCGAAATTATGCATCTTGCAGACGAATTACGAAAGATACAGGTTCCGTCCGGGAAGGTTACCTGGATAATCGACCGTAATTTGAATACTACCAATGTTTGTATAGCCAATTGTAAATTCTGTAATTTTTATAGAATCCCCGGCCATCCGGAAGCTTATATCACAGATATTGAAACGTATAAGAAGAAGATTGATGAGACCATCCGCTACGGCGGAGACCAGCTTCTGCTGCAGGGAGGCCATCATCCCGACCTGGGTCTTTCATTTTACGTGAATCTTTTTCGTCAATTGAAAGAACTGTATCCTACTATAAAATTACATGCACTTGGCCCGCCAGAAATTGCTCATATTACCAAGCTGGAAAAATCAACTCACCGTGAGGTGCTGATGGCTTTAAAAGCTGCAGGACATGATTCTCTACCGGGGGCAGGTGCTGAAATACTGGTGGACCGGGTTCGCCGCTTGATAAGTAAAGGAAAATGCGGTTCACAGGAGTGGCTTGACATCATGCAGGAAGCGCATAAACAGGACATCACCACTTCGGCCACCATGATGTTCGGACATGTAGAAACAATAGCCGAACGTTTTGAGCACCTGGTGAAGCTTCGCGAAGTTCAATCAAGAAAGCCGGCGGAAGCAAAAGGCTTTCTGGCCTTCATACCATGGACGTTCCAGGATGCAGATACCTTGCTCGCCCGTATTCGCGGGGTGCATAACCTGACCACCCCTGAAGAATACATCCGCATGATATCAATGAGCCGTATCATGTTACCTAACATAAAAAATATTCAGGCTTCCTGGCTCACCGTTGGTAAAGAAGTGGCGCAGCTTTGCCTGCATGCCGGTGCCAATGACTTTGGCAGTATTATGATAGAGGAAAATGTTGTGAGTGCAGCAGGCGCACCGCACCGATTTACGAGCAGCGGCATCCAGCAGGCGATTCGTGAAGCCGGATTTGAGCCACAATTGCGTAATCAGCAATATGAGTTCCGGGACATTCCCCAGGCAATGGAAGAACAGGTGATCAGTTATTGAGAAAATGGTAATGCACTGAAATATGGTTGGTGGTTTTTTGATCAATAACCTAATTAGTGTTGTTAAGCTGAGAGGGCCAAGCTGCTGGAGAGCAACTTGCGAGCAACAAGATTAATATAAGACGATAGTCGATAGCAGTCTGTAAACTAACAGCGGAATTCGTTCCTAATTTCCTCATTTAATAACATCTAATTGGTCGCACGACCCGCATCTTTTTTTTAGTCTTTCCCTTTAAAATAAAAGCTTAGTGAAACAAGTTTCACTAAGCTTTTATCAAATGCTTAACTGCAAAGGATTACAGAAGAATTTACTAATCTTATTTCAGTATTATACCATTTTTTTAATACTTTCCGACAATTTCTTTCATTTGACTTAGCTTCCAGATCATTCCCGTTCCAGGAATATATTCATATGGCTCACGTCCTATATTAGTCCGGGCTGGATTAATTTTTACCTGGCCGTAATCAACAATATACATAGCACCATCCGGACCGAACTTTACGTCAAACGGTCTTTCCAGCGCTTTACCTGCCTTTCCTTGTTCTGAGCCAGGCAGGTCGACAACGTTTTTTAAAAAAGGAACGACCTGTTTTCTTGCAGGGTCTATTACAACAATTTTATACCCTACCCTTGTAACATCCGGGTCAGTTGGAGGAGTAAGATCTCCCCATTCAGGGATAAAAATATGACCGGAGTATTTTCCCCAGCTATGAGGAGCTACGTCGGGTATTGACGGGGATGTGTGAAAGTCATGAAGGCCCACTACCAAGCTTTTATCCGGGGCGGTTAAACCGCTTGCTTTATGGTCTATTAAAAAACCCAAATTTTTTCCCTGTGGCACTCCGTTAATGTAAACCTGCGCCTGCAACTCATCTTTTACCTCAAATTTTGGATCTGTCAGAGGTTCTAAAGCGGCTGAGAAATCCGGCCACCCATACCAGGCACCCTTAGTTAGTTTATAGGTTGCATCGTACATATCTTTAACTGGCCTTGAGCCACGTACATCATATCCATTGACTGCAGCATACATTGCGCCATCATGACCCCAGGCAAATCCTATTACATTTCTAAAACCCGATGCATAGGTTTGCAAAGTTCCTTCAGCATTGTTGGGATCAAAAGAAACAATTGAACCACCGGGCTTATTGGTACCAGGAATTCTCTGTCCGGGAGTAGTTGATACAGCAAATGGAACATAAGCTCCTGTAAAAACCGAATCGTTGAGAATGTCTTTAGAGCGAAAATCCGCTGTTTTAAAATTTTTACCTAGCAATACCAAGTCTTTCGCAGAAGTGGTATGTAACAACGGCGTTCGGGCAACGAAAGGTGCAAGGTCCATGCCCACAACTGCCGAATTTCCGGCGGGACCAACTGCTAAATACATCCGTCCATCAGGACCCATACGGATTTGATTCAATGGATGTTCAGAAGCGCCATCTAAAAAGCCACTTAATATTTGCGTAATCCCGGAACCGTCTTTTGAAATACGTGAAACCGCTCCCGTCATATTTGCAGCGCGATGGGTAATATAAAAAGAGTTATTGTGGTAGGTAAGTCCCACTACCGGTGCCACTACTCCTCTGGCCGTAAGATTGATGATTTCTTTTGTATAGCCCTTGTCTACCTTTAGAATCCTTGCTGGGGGAGGTTCCTGCAAAAAGCCTCCTCCGGCTTCCACCACATACATATTTTGCTGATTATCCCAGGCTATAGAAGTAGGGAAATTTAATCCCCCAACAACTTTTTCAATCTTAAAGCCTTCCGGTACTTTAATAGCGGATAGATCAGTATGGCCTTCCTTGTCTGGCCTACAACTATTTAAAACGACTAAAACCAGAAGAACTAATAAATAGGTTGACTTGTCTAATAACCTGTTTTGCATCTGCATAGAAAAAGTTTTAATTCAAAAATTTTGGGAAAAGGTGAAATGTATGTTCCTGAGAATTATACCCATGTAAAAAATAATAAATAAATACATGTACAAGATAATAAATAAATACATGTAAAAGATAAATAAATATAAATAAAAAAATAGCGAGGTGATCACAAAAATATCACGAAATTATAACGTTTACCATATCCTGGAATTTCCTTCAGTATTGAAGGCTGCGAAAACAAAAAAAGATTCAAGATCTGGAAATGCGATGAATATTATCGAATATTCAAACTGTCACATCACCTTAAGCATGTAAGGGTTAATTTAACCTCCTTCTTCATTATTCTAAATTAATTTTTAGTAATCAATTTACTGTCGTGAACCATTCTTTTTTACCATAACTTCCTGAGAGATGTAGAAAGAATGAAAGGTTGGAAGTTAAACTTTACTTTAGCAGCATTAACTATCGAAATGCTAGTTAAGTATCTGATAAGCCAACAGGCTTAGCAGATAAGCAAGGACTGTCATATAAATAAATTGAATCGCCGGCAATTTCCACGAACGGGTTTCTCTTTTTACAATTGCCAGGGTGCTCATGCATTGCATGGCAAGCGCATAAAATATCATGAGTGATACACCACTTGCCAGCGTGTAAACTTTTGTACCATCCGCCTTCTTTGCCATTTGCATTTTCTCCCGTAACCGTAAACTGCTCTCACCGTCATCGTCACCTACGCTATAAAGCGTTGCCATGGTGCCTACAAAAACCTCCCGTGCGGCAAACGATGTGATAATGGCAATGCCGATCTTCCAGTCGTATCCAAGTGGAGCTATGACCGGTTGAATTGACCTGCCAAGTAACCCGGCGTAAGAATTTTCCAGAATTGCTGCGTTCTTCTCCTTTTCGAGGCTTTTTTCATTAGCTGGTTGCTCCTTTTTCAATTGTTCGAATTGAAGGGCTACCTTGTCCATTCTTCCGGGAGGACCAAAACTGCTCAGCGCCCATAGGATTAAACTGATGATCATAATTACCTTACCGGCATCGGTAACAAAAATCTTTGCCTTTTCCACCATCGTAAATCCAACATTCCTCCACCTGGGTGACCGGTACGTGGGTAGTTCAAGAATAAAGAAGCTTTTTTCTGTAGATTTAATAAACCACTTCATCACATAAGACACTGCCAGGGCGAGCACAAGTCCCAATAGGTACAGGCCCATCATCACCAATCCCGGCAGGCCGATAAACCCCCATATCTTTTCCCTTGGAATCACCAGTGCAATTAAAATCGTATAAACGGGTAAGCGCGCCGAACAGCTCATCAGGGGCGTAATCA
>JBBJOD010000463.1:0-4514 GCA_037721715.1 Chitinophagaceae bacterium
CCTCAGCGAAAGAGGTATACGCATTCTCTTTTATAGTTCTCTTTCCATTTTTGCCATCAGTACCTCCATACTTTTTTTAACTGGTTTCAAGGCTGTAATCACGCTGTTTCTACTTTTGCCCGGAGCAATGGTGCTCGCTTTGTACAACAACGCCAGGAGGAACTTTTCAGATTACTTATATTA
Source organism: Chitinophagaceae bacterium (assembly GCA_037721715.1). GTDB lineage: Bacteria > Bacteroidota > Bacteroidia > Chitinophagales > Chitinophagaceae > JADCRZ01. The sequence continues at coordinate 184 of JBBJOD010000463.1, forward strand.
TTTTGTACTAGACGGGCTCATGATGATTTCCGCACTTTTCACCAGTATCATAGATTAATAATTACCCATTTCTTACATTCGATTCGGCAAAAGATGTAAACAAAAAACGGAACGGTTACCGATTCCCTCAGTATCTTGTTTACATGACATCAATATTAAAAGAAGTAAAGTGCTGGTAATACCTTCTAACAATAAGTATGGCAGACCATAAAAAAATTACACGAAAAGAATTTATCGCTGGAACCACTGCTCTTCTTGTCAGTGCAAACAGGGGTGTCAACGGAACAACTCCAGCCACCATCAGCCGGGAGCCTATCATTGATATTCACCAGCACATTCATTATCACCAACGAACAGATGAGCACCTGCTTCATCACCAAAGAGCCATGGGAGTTACTAAAACTATCCTGCTGCCTTCGGGTCGCCCGGTTAATGCCGCATCCACTCATAACGGTTTTTCAAACGGGTTACAGGCTGAAACTGGTGGCAACGCGGAGTGTCATGTTTTTGCACAGAATTACTCAAAGGAGTTTAAGTTCGGTGCCAATGAAGTACCGGATATGCGAGACGCTTTGTATGAGATTGAAAAGTATCTTAAAAAGGGCGCTGTAGTTATCGGTGAATTGAAGTTTGGGGTGGAGTGTGATTCGTTGGAAATGCAGAAAATCTACCAGCTCGCGCAGGCTTATCATGTTCCCGTTTTGATGCATTGGCAACACAAAATGTACAACTTCGGTTTCGAACGTTTCTATAAGATGCTCGAGAAATACCCCAAAGTCAATTATATCGGTCATGCGCAAACGTGGTGGGCAAATATTGACAAGAACCACAAAGACCAGTCTGTGCTGTATCCAAAAGGGCGGGTTACTCCGGGAGGACTCACCGATCGTTATCTGAGTGATTATCCGAATATGTTTGGTGACCTGTCAGCAGGTTCAGGGCTGGGAGCTTTAACCCGTGATGAAGACCAGGCAAAAAAGTTTTTGGAAAAACACCAGGATAAACTAATTTTTGGCAGCGATTGTGAGGATACTCATGGCCTGGCTTCGGCTGGGTGTTCCGGAGCGCGTGATATTGCAGAAATTAGGAAATTGTCAACCTCGAAAAAAGTTGAAAGGAAACTGTTGTACGAAAATGCCAGGAAGTTGTTTAAACTTTAAGTAAACTTACCAGTGTGCTTTTTACCCTGGGATCTCGATTTAAATTTGGTCGAACAATATTCTTATTTTTAGCATCAGCCGTAGGGGCTTATCTGAACCTTGAGTAGACCAGGAACCTACGTTGATCTGGAAATTTACAGTCAGGGCTACCCGGAAAAGTATGAAATCGTCGTTGCAACACAGTGCTTTTAACCTGGAAGTTCTTATAATTTGAGAAATGAATCAAACTTGCATCAAATTCGTCGGTGTTAGATTCCATAAACGCCTGATTAAAAAACTGGAAAACCAGCGTGAAGTAAATGTAGAGAGGAGAGAATTCGTTGCAAGCAAGGTCATCCTGCACGAACGCAGTACCGGTGCTAAGAAGATTAGTTAATTTTCATTTTATTCAAAGTCGGAACACCATTTAGATGGAAAATCGGGAATACTCAAGAAGAGGCTTTTTTAGTAAATCTCTACAACAGGGAAGCATTTTACTGGGATCTGCACTGTTGCTAACAAGTTGTGAGCAAAAAGATGCTAAGCCTGAAGAGGTAAAGAACTTGCCTGCGAAAGACTTTTGCAACGATTTTTCTGGTATAAGCAAAGGGGAATTAGACAAGCGACAACGATTCGGGTATGTTGACCAATCGACAGTTGCTGAAAGTCAATGTAGCAGTTGCAGCCTCTATGTACCGCATGCGCAGCAAAAGCATTGCGGAACCTGCCTGTTATTTCAGGGGCCGGTGCTTTCTTCAGGGTATTGTATCCAGTATGTTCCAAAGGTGTAGCCGCCCGGCCATAGATGGTTATAGATGCCAGGTTACAAATTCTTAGCAATGCCTTTTAGAACTACTGTACCAAAAATAACTTGCGGAATACGTTTGAAAGATAGTATCTAAAATGCAGAAGATCGTTAGAGTACTTATTACTTCACACATGTAAATTTGGTCATGTTTGAAGGTAAACATTGAAGTCTACTGAGAATGACAAAGTTTACAGCTTATTTTTATCCGCTTATCATCATTGGAATTCTTTTTTTTGTTTTTGGCTTTCTAACGTGGATCAGTGGAATACTTATTCCCTATTTCCAAATATGCCTGCAGCTGACCAATGCACAGGCGTCACTGGTAGCTTTTGCTACTTATATCGCCTACTTTGTAATGGCTTTACCGTCGGCCTGGATACTGAGGTATACCGGTTATAAAAAGGGAATGGTTGTAGGTTTGGTTATGATGGCTGCTGGAACAATATTGTTTGTTCCAGCGGCCTACTCCCGCGCGTATCCTGTTTTCCTGACAGGTTTATTTGTTACCGGTGCAGGAGTTACATTGTTACAAACAGCTGTTAATCCTTATGTTGCTATTATCGGCCCGATAAAAAGCACCGCGCAACGTATAGGTTTTATGGGGTTGGCAAACAAGTTTGCAGGAATTCTAAGTATCGCAGTATTAGGATCTATCTTTTTGTTTGACGCCGACGGAGTAGTAGAAAGTGTTCGCCAGGCAAGCAGCGCAGAGAAATCCAACATACTTGATGCCTATGCCTTGAAAATTGTAAACCCTTACCTGGTAATTACGATTGTGCTTCTTTTGCTGGCAGTAATGATCTACTTTTCCCGCTTGCCAGAGATCAGTGAAGCCGGGAAAGAGGACGGTGCTTCGGATGCTACCTTGAAACACAAGCCGAGTGTCTTTCACTATCCATACCTGATATGGGGAGTCGTTAGCCTCTTTCTTTCAGCAGCCTGTGAAGGTCTACCAATTGATGGAATAATTATTTATAGCAGATCGCTGGGTATTCGTATCGACGAGGCGAGACATTTTACGGAATATACATTATACGCCATGATTGCAGGATACCTGGCAAGTACCATTCTTATCCCTAGATATTTGTCTCAACACAAAGCTTTGCAATGGTGTTCGGTCCTAGGGCTGGTATTTACCATTTCATCTTACAACAGTAGTGGCATACTGTCTATATACTTCCTGGTGTTAACGGGCTTCGGAGCAGCGATGCTCTGGGGAACGATCTGGGGCTTGTCTATCAGGGAGTTGGGCCGATACACGAAAATAGGTTCCGCGATGCTGTTGATGTCGGTGGTTGGAGGAGGCATCTTCCCTTTATTGTTTGGCAAATTGATTGATGTCAACAGTGCTCATCCCCAGATTGCGGTGTTGTTATTAATTCCCTGTTACCTGGTATTGCTGCTTTTTTCTACCTGGGGCTACCGACTCGAAGACTGGAAGCCTTCTGTAGTTGAAAAAGCAGAACAGATATCTTAAGCCTGCGTTTATTTCAGGATCATATTTTAAAGAAAGTATTATTAATGTATATAATAGTACAATGATTTCCTGCACCGAATAATTAGTTTTGAGAAACACACAGTTTTAGATAATAAATAAACTGGATTTTCTTCCACTATGTTTATCACAACGTACATGCTACGTTTGAATATAGAACGCATTGCCTTATGTCGGCAGATACGCTAGGGAATAAATAAGGACGTACTAACGAAGTATAGTTATAGTCACCGTTATATTGCTTTCCGGCCAGGAATTGAACAGGTACCTGGCTAACCATTCACCTTTTGATTCTATTCCGTAAATTCTTAAGTTAACAAGATAACCAAACTACTAAACTCCTCACGCATAATGATAAGTATTTTGTTCAGCCCCAAAGTCGCAGCATCCTTTTCGAGCACTTTAACCGGGGTGCATTTCCTAAAAAAAATAGCTCTTTCCATACTGGTCCTGCAGACGTTTTTTATGGGTGCTACCGCACAATCCGTTATTACGGGCACCGTGAGAGATTCAAAGGGTGAAAGCCTTTCGGGTGTAAGCATACATCTTAAAGGAGGACGAACAGCAACAACATCAGGTTCGGGCGGCAACTACTCAATCAATGTACCAACAAACGGAGTGTTGCTGTTTACTTATGTTGGCCATGCCGAAAAAGAAGTACCAGTAAATAATCAACGCTCCATTGACGTTATACTAGAAGAATCAAACAATTCTTTAGATGCATTAGTTGTTGTAGGTTATGGCACGGTACGAAGAAAAGACCTTACAGGTGCTGTTTCTTCGGTTTCCCGGGATGAGATAAACGCTTTCCCGTCTGCCAACGTGATGCAGGCCTTAACAGGCAGGGCGGCCGGTGTGCAGGTCAAGCAAAATACGGGAGCACCCGGAG
>JBBJOD010000464.1:0-4505 GCA_037721715.1 Chitinophagaceae bacterium
AGGCAACTACCTCACTAAGAATCGATGTACCCGGAATACATTAGCATCAATATAGCAAGACCTGCCAGTATCCGGTAGTAGCCGAACAATTTAAATCCATGTTTTTGCAAAAAACCGATGAAAAACTTAATGGCGATGATCGCAACAATGAAAGCAACCAGGTTGCCTAACAACAATAATTTGATTTCTTCGGCATGGATGATCTTATAGCCTTTAAGCATTTTGTAACCCGTGGCCGCGCACATGGTGGGTACTGCCAGGAAGAATGAAAATTCTGCAGCCAGCTTACGGGTTAGTGTTTGTTGCATTCCGCCGATGATGGTAGAAGCGCTCCGGCTAACACCGGGAATCATGGCAATACATTGCCAAACACCGATCATAAAGGCCCGGAAATAGGAGATGTCTTCTTCTTTATCTATTAATTCCGCTGTAAATACTTTGTCGATGTATAATAATACAATGCCACCTGCCAAAAGCGAAATCGCGACCGTAAGAGGGCTTTCAAGCAATGCATCTATCTTGTCAGAAAAAAGGAAGCCAAATAACAACGCAGGAATTACGGCAATACCCAGTTTGATATAAAAACGCCAGCTTTTAAAGTCAAAAAATTTTTTCCAGTACAATACTACCACCGCCAGGATGGCACCCAGTTGAATAGCTACTTCAAACAATTTAGTGAATTCATCCTTCTCGATATGGAGCAGGGAACTGGTGATTATCATATGCCCGGTGGAAGACACAGGCAAAAATTCTGTAATTCCTTCAACAATCGCAATAACGATGGCTTCAAAAATGTTCATGATTGCATCTAGTTATTTTGCGGTGTACAGTGAAACTGGGTGGAGTTGATCCGCCTTCAGGAAAGGTCAGTGCTGGTTAGCCCGGGGTTTTTTAAAAATAGCAAACACCTCCAGGCCCAGACCGATAAGAATCAATAAAGGTGCAATGGTAATGCGTGTGGAACTGTACACTTCTTTTTGATCGAACACACCAGGATTACTGCTTTTGCCGCCACTCATTACAAACATGCCGATCGCAATAACCACTAAACCGGCAAGCATCCAGACATAATTATCTTTTTGAAAAAAACGGATCGGGTCTGAAGTTTGAACAGGATTAAATCCGGAGGTAACAGTGGTTTTAGCCTTTATAGAAGGTGTCGCCGAGACGCCGGAAACAACAGTCGTTTTCTTTTCAATCATTATTACCTGAGTTTATTTGCAATATTATTCAATTAAGTTCAATATTCAGTGCCCGGGCATGCCTGCCGTTTTAGTAAAGATCGTCCAGTTTCATTTTTAAGTACTTGATCACACTTCTGTGTGTACTGAACAGCGATATGAGCATGCCTAAAATGATAATGCCTGCCGAAAGTAACGTAAGCAATGGGATATCCCGCATGGCTTTCAATTCAGGCAGCTGGTTCTCTGCAATAAAAACAAGAGCTAAAATTCCTGCCAGTGCAATAAAGCCACTGATTGCGCCATTTATGATAGCACGATAATCCATTGGCTTGGCAATGAACCACCTGGTGGCGCCAACCATTTGCATAGTTTTTATAAGAAATCGATTACTGAACATGGCCAGTTTTATTGTATTGTCTATCAGAACAATTACCACGATACATAATACTATGGCGATGCCCAGTAAAATAAGGCTTACTTTTCTAACGTTCCTGTTGAGGTTATCAACCAAAGATTTAGGATACTGCACATCACTCACCGCAATATTTTGAGCAAGGTCTTTTTGAATGGCAGCAAGGGTGTCGGTATCAACATACACATTTTTTAATTTGAAGTCTATGCTGGCTTGCAAAGGATTTTCTGCTAAAACATTTTTCCAGTCTTCATTTCCGTCTGCCAGAAATTTTTGTTTTGCCAGCTCTTTCGTTACATATTCGTAGTCTTTTACATAAGGTTTGGCAGAAATGTATTGCACCAGTTCTGCGCTGTCTTTGGAAGAAATGTTCTCTCTGAGGTATACCCGCACTTCCACGTTTTCTTTAAAATAGTCTCCCAGTTTGTTTGCATTAATAACGATCCATCCTAAAATTCCGAGGATAAAAAGTACCAGTGAAACACCGAGGATGGCCATGAAGTAAGATGGTGTTGAACGTTTGGCTGAACCTTTGCCGATTTGCGTCATGAATCATGTATTTACGGGTTAGTATCAAACTTGCAATGCGCAAAAATAGCGGAATTATAGGTTGAATCCGTATTTTTGTCATCCTCTAACGATTGCATGGCGCAAATATTTCGATGAAAAACGGTATTGAAAGGGTTGACAATGACTTTAAGATTTCATTAGCAAATAGCAACCATTTTTACCGGCGATCAGCTATCAGCATGAAGAAATAATTTCAGTGCAGATTTTTAGTTGGTTAATTAATTAACTGGTGGCTGGCTGCCGATACAAAAAACACAACAAAGCATGGAGTATGATTTCAGAAACATAGAGTTAAAATGGCAGCGGAAATGGGAGGAAATGAGTGCGTATAAAGTAAGCAACCATTCTAACAAACCTAAATTTTATGTATTAGATATGTTTCCGTATCCAAGTGGCGCCGGCTTGCACGTAGGCCACCCGCTGGGTTATATTGCCAGCGATATTTTCAGCCGTTTTAAACGCCTGAAAGGTTACAATGTTTTGCACCCTATGGGTTATGACAGCTTCGGATTACCTGCTGAGCAATATGCCATTGAAACGGGCCAGCACCCGGCCGTTACCACTGATCAGAACATTAAGACATTCAGGAACCAGTTAAATAAGATTGGATTAAGTTACGACTGGAGCAGGGAAATACGGACCAGCGATCCGGCATATTATAAATGGACCCAATGGATATTTCTTCAACTATTTAACTCCTGGTACGATGGTGGTTCTAAAAAAGCAAGGAGCATCAAAGAACTGATGGCTCATTTTGCAACAGAGGGCAATCGTTTTTTTAGCAGCGATTATGGAGCAGGTGTTTTTACATCCGGCGAATGGAATGCTTTCAATGAGCAGCAGCAACTGGATATACTAATGAATTACAGGCTGGCTTATTCTTCTTACGGCGAAGTAAACTGGTGTGAAGCATTGGGTACGGTACTCGCCAATGACGAAGTGGTAAATGGTGTTAGTGAACGCGGTGGCCATCCTGTTGTTAAAAAGAAAATGCGGCAGTGGTATCTACGTATTACTGAATATGCCGACCGTTTACTGGAAGGATTGGAGCATGTTCAATTTGCAGAATCGCTCAAGGAACAACAAAGGAACTGGATAGGGAAATCACAGGGTGCAGAAATAACCTTCGACATAAAAAGCACTGCTTTAGTCAACAACAATGATGAAGAAAATGCTTTATTGCAAGTTTACACTACCCGACCCGACACCATGTTCGGAGTAGATTTTATGGTACTGGCCCCCGAACACAAACTGGTGTCAAAAATAACATCTTCCGAACAGCAGCCCGCAATAGACGAATACTTGAACTATGTAAAAAGCAGAAGTGAGAGAGAGCGAATGGCAGAGGCCAAACAGGTTACCGGATGCTTCACCGGTGCATACGCCGTAAACCCGTTTAATGATAGGCAAATTCCTATCTGGATCGCAGAATATGTATTGGCAGGATATGGTACCGGCGCTATTATGGGTGTGCCATGCGGCGACCAGCGCGATTATAACTTTGCCAACCATTTTGGCATTTCGATTACCAATATCATTGGCGGCCATTATAATGGGCAGGAGGCTAACTCTACCAAGGATGCGGTACTGGAGAATTCGGGATTTCTAAATGGCCTGGTAATGAAGGCGGCAATGGAAATTGCAATCAGCAAACTGGAAGAAATGGGCATTGGTAAGCGACAGGTTAATTATCGCATGCGCGATGCCGGATTTAGCCGCCAGCGCTATTGGGGTGAACCTTTTCCTATTACCTGGAAAGATGGTATTGCTTACCCAATCCATGAAAACGAACTTCCCCTGGCACTACCACATGTTGAAAAGTACGGACCTGGCCCCGAAGGCGCAGGCCCCCTTGCCAATATTACAGACTGGGTTAACCTGCCTGGTGGAAGCCGGAGAGAAACGAGTACCATGCCAGGTTATGCAGGTAGTAGCTGGTATTTTTTAAGGTATATGGATCCATTGAACGAACATGAATTCTGCAGCCGCAAGGCTTCTGATTACTGGGGCCAGGTAGACTTATATATCGGCGGTACCGAACATGCCGTTGGCCATTTATTATACAGCAGGATGTGGACCAAGGTCTTGTTTGACTTGGGATTAATTGGCCATGATGAGCCTTATAAAAGACTGCTGAACCAGGGTATGATACAGGGCGCTTCCCGATTTGTGTACAGGGTAAAGGATGCAAATAACCTTTTTGTATCATCAGGTTTGAAAGAACAATATACAACCAGTGAATTGCATGTTGATGTAAGTATGGTGGATGGCACCATCTTAGATTTGCAAGAGTTTAAAAAATGGAAGCCGGATTTCGCTAATGCCGAATTCATCCTTGA
>JBBJOD010000034.1:0-16143 GCA_037721715.1 Chitinophagaceae bacterium
CGCCTGCTAAAAAAGGCATCTGCACCGCCAGGTCATTTGGCATGCTGGTTACGAGCAAAGACCATCTGCAGGAAGCAGTCTCTAATTATGCAAGCAACGTTGCCCGGAAATTAAGGGCACAAAAGGGTTGCGCCAAACAAATAAATGTATTTATACAGACCAATCCGTTCCGTACCGGGGATAAGCAGTATTTCCGCTCCATAGACATAAAACTCCCGGTTGCATCTAATAGTACCCATGAAATGATACGGCACGCCCTGAATGCCGTTGATATAATTTATGTTGCCGGGTTCCGGTATGTAAAAGCCGGGGTGATTGCTACGGAGATTGTTCCGGAGCAGCAGGTGCAAAAAGGATTGTTCGACACAGTAGACCGTACCCGGGATAAGACCATAATGAATACCATGGATCAAGTCAACAAATCTTTTGGGAAAGACCTGGTACGTTTTGCTGTGCAGGGTTATGAAAAGAAGTGGAAGTTGAAGGCCGCTCATCTGTCGAAACGCTATACGACAAATATCAACGAACTGCTCACGATAAAAAACTAAGGCATGTTAAATCCGTTTTCGTCGTTAACCAAACCGCTGTTGGAAGCCTTTGTTAAGGCAGGAAAAAAATATTTTGTCAGGCAAACTTTCAGCCGCGGGAAAAGCCGGTTAGATCAGCCTATTAAAGGATATTTTATTTTTACTCATTATGCCGATATCGCGCATGCGCAGCATCATTTTGGCGCCATTGAACACGATCCGCACCGGTTCCTTTACGAGTGGGATAAGCCGGGACATAAAGAAAAATTGCTGATAGCTGCAGACAGCCCACCGGGGTTTAAAATCTATAGCAGCCTATTCGAAAAAGACTGGCAGGTTCACCTCTCTGGCATATTAAAGGAGAATGTAAAGCGCTATATTGACAACAACCTTCATTGGAAGCCGGGTGGCAGTGAAACGGTTGATTTCCAGGTATACAATAATTATGGTGAACTGTACGCTAAATTAAAGTTACGCAGCCAGGAGGTGAGGCTTAAGCTGGAGGAAATTGAAAATTACCGGTAGCAGCCTTTAGATGGCTTCCTTCAACCTGCAGAGCCGACTATGTCGAAAAACTTACCGTACTGGCACCCGATCCGAAATTTTAAAACAGGGTAGCTGCAGGCCTTGGTCCATCATCACTGCCCAGTGGTGGCAGGTTCTCCCAGCTCCATGGATGGATCTTGCTGTTTTCGTCTGGCCTGCCTTTTGGGCTCCTGATTGTATAGACAGGCCAGTGTTCCAGGGCCTCTGATGGTAATTCAAAGTCGAGGATACCGGCCAGTTCCTCGTCGCTCAAATCTGGCAATAACCAGGTAAGTTCCATCTCTTTATTCTTGAGGAAGAGCGGCATACGAAAGGCATTGGTGCCGCCGTTGTGAATCTGTTTCATGATGCTGTTAGCCGCACGGGTTACAAGCGTAAACGTGCCCCTGGCTTCCCCCGTTTCCAGGTCAGGGATGGGCGAATAGTGAAAAAGGCCCGGCAAACAGAAAAGTTCCCGGTCCCTGATACGAACCATGTAAGGCACTTTATTTTTCCAACCCCTGATCTCGCGGTGCTCAAACGTTCCGGTAACGGGAATCAAACAACGTTTTCTCCTGATCCTGTTCCAATACGATTTTTTATCCTGCACAATCTTTTCACTCTGTGCATTGCACATCCACTGCCTGCCTTTTTTAATTTTTTCAGGAGTATTCATATAATCAGCTATTATACCCCATTCATATTCTTTCAGCTTATAATCTCCATCCTCAAAAATTATGATCGGATACTTGCTGTAAGATTGCGCCAGGACATGCACGGCCGCATTAAAATCGAAAGCGATCTGGGTATCAACAACGATGTCTGGCAGGTAATCGGTGATTAATTCTATACTAGTCGTAAATGAAATGTCGTAGCACATAAAACCAATTGATTTATTTTGGAATTTTGTCTGTGATGAGGAAAATGAAATCATTGTTGATGAATGGGGGCAGGCATTCCGAGATCCAGTTGCGGCTCTCATCCAGCTCAATATAAAAACTACAGCTTCCGCCCTGTGGATGCAGGCAGTAAACGAAGTACCTGCCGGTTGGAGTCAACCCTTGTACTGCAATAGTCATTTCAGGGTGTACCGAAACGTAGCCAGCCTTGCCTTCGTTTTCGAATGGCAGGTTAAAAGTGTAGTCTAGGTAATTATTGTCTATCATCATGGCAATTTACATCAAATTGTCAAATGCCTCAAACAACGCCAAGATGGCCTTATCCATCGATTGTAAATAGCAATGATTAGAAATTGACGACTCAAAAACTCAAAAAAGAGATGATTAATCAATTTAAAAAGCCTGGCAGCTAAGACATAGAGCACCTTATTTCCTTAAAAAAAATCTATGAAGAGGTTTTCGAGATGCAGGATTTCATACCGCCCGCTAAGGCATATCTACAATCATTGTTTGAACAAGACACTATAATTTTGGTAGTGGCCTTTTAAGAATGGAAACTTACCCAATCGCCATCAAAGCAGGAAATTTTTACACCTCCAAACAATGATTCAGCATTTGAAGGAATTAGCAGTACTTCCAAACTAACTTATACGGGCAGTCTCAATACAATTTCTTTTTTTGGCGCAACAGTAATTGACCTTCCTCTAATCCAGGGGTTCATCAACTTGAGTATCTTATAGCTGGTTCCGTTTTGTGTGGCAAATTTTGCAAGATCAGGTATCGAATTGGTCACTTCCACCAATTTAAACGGTAGTGGTTGGTACTTTTCGTTTTCGTGTAACCTGAAACCAAGTTCTTCCGCATTTGACATCAGGTGTTTGAAAGCCATTATACGGAAGATATACCGGTTGGTCTCTTCCGGCAAATAAAGATCGTAGTAAAGGTTCGAGTTTTGAAACCCCGCCTGGCTGCTGTAACCTCCCATTCCACAGTTGTAAGATGCCGCTGCGGCTGTCCAGTTACCAAATTTGTTATAAGCCTGTTTCAGGTAACGGCATGCAGCATCCGTTGCTTTTTCCAGGTCGTATCGCTGGTCTACCTGTTGATTCACGGTTAGTTGGTAACCAGGCGCTGTATAATCCATAAACTGCCAAAAACTGATTGCGCCGGCCCGGGATCTTGCCGTTGATTCGAGGTTACTCTCTGCCACACATAGATACTTGAAGTCGTCTGGAACGCCGTTGGCTTTAAGCCGTTCTGATATTACCGGAAAATGCCGGTTGGCCAATTTCAACATATAGAGGATGCCTGGTTTGTTATGAAAATTGAACAGCAATTCCCTGTCCATGCGCTCTTTTACTTCCCACCTGTCTAGGGGGACCTGCTCGCCGGCAAAATCCATCTTACCAGGCAAATCAGGGACTTCAGCAATGCCGAGGGGCTTGTTTTTTGTCGGCATTTTTTTATCATGTTCTTTGAAAGCCAACTGGCTGATCACAAGGATGCCGAACAGGCTACCGGCCAAAAAGAGCGTAATATTGCAAACAAATTTATTCATCGGGTATCTTTTTTTGATGTTTGAGTGATTATGAACGCTTACCTATGTTTCTTATTTTCCGGAGCGTCCACTATTTCCGTCCATGCACTTGAAATTTGAAAAAGCCTTTGCAGTACATGCGTTATATTTCATAGAAAACAAATATGCCACAGAAATAGCCGTGAACATCATGCAGGGATTTACATTTCCCGGCCTTCTGACAGCTGCTAATATGCACTCAACTAAAAATGATACTCTTGCAATGAAAAAGAATCACTTTTACTTTCATCACCCTTGGTAACAGTATGTGGTAATAGAGCTGCACGTAGCCGAATCGATTTTTGAAGATACATTGCTGAAAACAAGATCACGATCTATCGGGACGAATGGCTCGACCGTTCAAAAGGCGGTGTCACGAAAATAAGGTATTCGATCACATCTATAAAAACGCTTAGTGGTGCACGTTATCATGCCAAAATGTTTATCGGTGCAACTTATGAAGGCGACCTGATGGCTGCCGCCGGAATATCTTGCCCGGTGGGTTGTGAAGCTGATTTGCAGTATAACGAGAAATGGAACGGGGGTGATCATGAGGGATCATGAAAACTACCAGGAAGGTCTCTTGTATTCTATGGCGAATGATCCTGGCGTGCCTGACTCTGTAAGAAAGGAGATAAACCGGTGGGGGCTTGCCATAGATGAATTCACTGATAATGAAAACTGGCCCCATCAATCTGTATATACGAGAGGCCCGTCGTATGATCGGCGATTTTATGTTAACAGACGCCGATGCACTTGGAAAAACCACTATTAAAAGGCCCATCGGTACGGGCTCGTATCCGATGAATTTTAACAACATACATCGCTATGTAACCGGAGAACCGTACGTGCAGAATGAGGTGATATCGGCATTAAACCCGATTGATAGCTGACTGTTGACGGTTTGAAAGCCCATGGATTTTATACAAATAAACTATCGTCATGTCATTAAAAAGTATTTCAAGCAGCATTTTTAACTATGCCATTGTCTGATTTTAGTATTATTAAAATTTGCTTACACTTTCAAATCAAAAATTAACTTTCATGAGAAAATTGTGTCTACTCTTCTTTTGCATTGTTTTAACCTCCGGCTATGCCCTGGCACAAAACAGGACGATCAATGGAACTGTTCAGGACGATAAGGGCGAACCATTGGCCGGAGCTACCATTTATGTCGTCGGTGGGGGAGCCACCACTACGACTGATTCTTCAGGACGTTTTACGGTTACTATAACACCCAGTGCCCGCCAGTTGGCCATTACCTATGTGGGGTTTACTACCCAAACCATACTATTAAGAAATCAGACCAGTATTTCGGTTAAATTGGTTTCGGCTGATCCGGCTTTATCAGAAGTAGTGGTAGTGGCGTATGGAACTGTAAAAAGAGAGGCATTAACCGGTTCAGTTGGCAAGATAGACGCAAAAGACATTGGCAAAAGGCCGATAAACAACGTTACTAACGCGATTGAGGGTGCTATTCCCGGCGTAATAACAGCCTCCGCCAACGGCCAGCCAGGGTCGGGAAATACTATTCGTATAAGGGGCTTTGGTTCAGTGAATGCTTCTCAGGATCCACTGATCGTGTTAGACGGTGTTCCCTATCTCGGTGGTACATCTAATATCAATCCTGCAGAAGTTGAAAACATAACCGTATTAAAAGATGCGTCTTCAACGGCGCTATATGGTTCCAGGGCTGCTAACGGCGTAGTCATGATCACCACAAAAAAAGGGCAAAAAGGCAGGAATAATGTGTCGCTCCGGGTAATGCAGGGTGTTGCTAGCCGCGGTTTGCAGGAGTATGACAGGGTGGATGCATTCCAGTATTATCCTTTATTGTGGGAAGCCTACCGCAATTCACTGGTATATCCGTTGTCAGGTACGGGCATTACGCTGGATTCTGCAAACCGGGTGGCGTCTGGTTTAACAAACAGGAATGGAATTAAAGATCTGTTGGCTTATAATCCCTTCAATGTAGCGGCTAACACCATCGTTGGCACTAACGGAGCACTTAATCCCAATGCTCAATTATTGTATGGTGACGATCTTGACTGGTCGAAAGATTTATTAAGAAGGGGAAGCCGGAAAGATTACTCGCTCAACTTTAACGGTGGCGCAGAAAAATCTGACTACTTTTTATCTATGGGGTATGTAAAAGAGGATGGATATACCTTGAAAACAGACTTTGAAAGGTATTCTGCCCGGTTGAATGTGAATGTACAGCCAAAGACCTGGCTCAAAACAGGGTTAAATATCTCCGGTAATTTCTCTACATCTAATCTTGCCGCAGATGGCGGGAATACCAATTTTGTTAACCCTTTCTTTTTTACCCGCAATGTTGGTCCTATTTACCCGGCTTATGCACACAATATGACCACCGGAGATTATGTTTTGGATGTAAATGGCAACAAGATATGGGACCTTGGCAATTTTGGATCCAGTCCACTTGGAATGCAAAACGGTATACCCAATAGAACAAGCGGTGGTTTTGCTGGTAGGCATGTTTTGGGGGAGACCAATTTAAACCAGGATCTATTCAGAAGAACGGTAGCAGGCGCCAGGAACTATATTGATATCTCTTTTTTAAAGAATTTTAAATTTACCAACAATGTGGCTGTCGATATTCAAAGCCAGCAGAATAGTTCTTATCAGAACACGCTGGTCGGTGACGGAGCTCCGGCAGGCCGCAGCCGAAGGTCAACTACTACCGTTACCGGCTTAACCATCAACCAGCTCCTGAATTATGGACGAACATTCGGAACCCACCAGGTGGATGTTTTAGTCGGTCATGAAAGCTTTAACAGGCGCGAAACTGAATTAGATGCTTTCAAACAGGGTCAGTCATTAACCGGCAATACGGAACTGGGTAATTTTACCACTATCAACTCAGCTGGATCATCTGTTGATGTAAATACCATCGAAAGTTTTTTTTCCAGGCTTAATTATGGATTTGACAACAGGTATTATGTTTCAGCAAGTGCGCGCAGGGACGGAAATTCGCGTTTCTCGCCGGAATCGAGGTGGGGCACGTTTTGGTCTGTCGGTGGCGGTTGGAATATAAACAACGAAAAGTTCCTGGAGAATAGCGAATGGATCGATAACTTAAAAATCAGGAGTTCTTACGGAGTTGTTGGAAATGCGGAAGGAATCGGATTTTATGCTTACCAGGGCCTTTATGCGTTTAATAACATTGGGAATGAACCCGGGATAACGCAAAGCCAGACGGCATTTTTAAACAGGGACCTGACATGGGAGGGAAATAAACAATTTGATGTGGGTGTCGACTTCAGTTTGTTCAAAGGGAGGTTGAGTGGAGCTATTGAATATTACAGGCGTGAAACAGTTGACTTATTGTTTGCAGTGCCGCAACCTCTTTCAAGTGGTCTGCTTACCGTACAACGGAATACAGCGACAATGTACAACAAAGGATATGAGCTGCAGTTGAATGGTGATATTATCAAAAGCCAGGATTTTATATGGAACACCAATATCAACCTTTCTACCGTAAAGAGCGAGATCACAAAAATGCCGGCTTTGTCAAAAGAAATCATAAGCGGTACTAAAAAGCTGGCTGAGGGCCATTCTCAATACGATTATTGGTTAAGAAAGTTTTATGGAGTAGATCCAGCCGATGGCGCAGCATTGTACGCTTCCGCAAATAAGGTTGCTGCTACAAACAGGAGACTGATCACTAATAAAGATGGTTTGGTGGATACAGTAACGACCTTGGCAAGCAATGGCCCATTCGAATATTTGGGTACTGCCATCCCGGATCTTTACGGAAGCTTTAGCCAATCGTTTACTTACAAAGACTTTACGTTAAGTGCCTTATTTACCTTCCAGGTAGGTGGTAAAACTTACGATGGACTTTACCAGGGTCTGATGTCCTCTGGAAGCTATGGAGCTGCCTTGCATACAGACATTTCGAAACGTTGGCAGAAGCCGGGTGATATTACCAATACACCCCGCCTGGATGCAGGAAGATTAACTGATTTTAACGCGCAGTCTTCGCGCTGGTTAATTGATGCATCTTACCTGAATATACGCACAATCAGTGTTGCATACAGTCTTCCACGATCGCTGGTTTCGAGGTTAACGCTCAACGACGGGCAGTTTTTTGTTTCTGCAGAAAATCTTGCTTTCTTCTCTAAAAGAAAGGGGATCAATAACCAGCAGGCATTTACGGGTGTTACTATTAACGCTTACCCTCCTGCACGGGTGATTACTGCAGGCATTTCTCTCAATTTTTAAATCAACAGTATGAACAATTTCAGCTATAAAATATTAACTCTGGCATTCGTTGCCATACTATTTACATCCTGTAAAAAAGAATTCCTGGATACCTATTCAACAACTGCTGTACCCGCTGATGATGCCCTTGCTTCTACCAAGAATGCCATAGCAGCAGTGAACGGTATTCACCGGAGCATGTTTTCGCAATATGATGCCCAGGGCCAGGCAGGCGAAGGTTCTGTTAACATTTTCCGTGACCTAATGGGAGAAGACATTGTTTACCCCCTCGCCAACGGCAGCACCGGCTTGATTGGATGGATGCAATGGGTTAGCCATCGAGACGTGAACTCGGGTGAACTTCGCTTTGTTTATCGTTTTTATTATCGGATCATATCGAATGCCAATGTTTTAATCAACGGTATAGAATCAGTACCTGGCCCGGAAGCCGATAAGAAAATGATAAAAGGCCAGGCCCTGGCTTACCGTGCATGGGCACACTTTCAGCTGGTTCAACTCTGGGGTAAAAGGTACGACGCGGCTACTAGACCAAATAGCCAGCCAGGTGTTCCGTTACTGCTTACTAATACGCTGGAAGGGCAACCACGTGCCACTGTAGAAGAAGTGTATGCCCAAGTTAATAAAGACCTGAATGAAGCATTGACTTTATTAAATGGATATGCCCGGGCAGGCACGGCAGCAAAGTCAAATATCAATGTGAACGTTGTCAGCGCCCTAAAAGCACGGGTGGCATTGACCCAGCAGGATTGGGAAATGGCTGCAACAAACGCAGTAGCTGCGAGGCAGGGATTTGCGCTAATGGCAAATGCAGATTACCTTACCGGCTTTAATAACCTGACTAACCCGGAGTGGATATGGGGTTCCCGGCAAATAGATGACCATAACACATTCTTCTGGTCCTATTTCGCTTATATTTCGGCCAACTTCAATTCAACCGTTTTACGCACCCAACCCCGGGCTATTAACGCTACACTTTGGGATCAGATACCCACAACGGATATACGTAAACAATTGTGGGATAGAACAGGTGCCAATGTTCCGATACCACCTGGAGGGGCGAGAGTAAGCTATCAGAACAAAAAGTTTCTTGCAAAAAGCGACGCATTGAGTACAGGGGATGTGCCTTATATGCGGTCTGGTGAGATGTACCTGATAGAGGCTGAAGCAAGAGCGCGTCAAAACCAAAACACGGCTGCGCAGGATGCATTATTTACGCTCGCAAGAAATCGGAATGCCAGTTACGTCAAATCAGTAAGTACCGGCCAGGCGTTGTTAGATGAAATTTCATTTAACAGGAGGATTGAATTGTGGGGTGAAGGTTTCCGCTTTACCGACCTGAAGCGCCTGAACCTGCCCATGACCAGGGTTGGCATTCCAAATCACCTTCCGGCCCTTATACAGATAGTTACCGTGCCAGCGGGCGATAGAATGTGGGAATTTCTTTTTCCCCAAGACGAAATCAATGCAAACCTGGCATTGGTTCAAAACCCGCTTTAAATTTTTCTCAATAACAAAAGGCTGCCCTCAATGCCAGGCAGCCTTTTGTTATTGAAGGCCGATTGTTTTTTAGCGAGTTCCCCCTAACACCTCTCTTACGCTTGTCCATTTGAGGTCAGGATACCTGTCATTGTCGAGAGCATCGAAATGAACGGTGAACATACTTTGAATATACTGACTGCTTTGCCACCTTGGAAAGACTTCATTTTCGCCTTCCGGGTGTGCTGCACGTTCTTGCCTATTATAAGCGGCAAGCTCTTCCAGGTTACCCAGGCGAACCAATTCAAATTTGGTGTTTTTTACTTCACCGGCAATAGTCGCCAATTCGCGGGGACTTACCTGGAAACTGGCAATCCGCAGCAACCTGGGAGTAGATGGATCCATGGCTGCGGCCGCGGTAAATGCTGCGGTGTCATCCATTGAAGAAAAGTCTACCTGCCAGTCGGCATTCTCCCAGTATCCGACCTGCTTATTCTTGAAGTCTAACAGCGGAATATTGTAAGTCAGCAATTCGGCAAATGCGCCGTTGAGGATAGAGGTTGCCTTGATAGAAGCTTCGTCAAGATGCCCAAGGAATTCGCGCCTGATGTCGAAGTTGCGATTTTCACCTGGTGTAAGTTTGGTAAAGTCGCTTGAAAAATCCGAGGGAATAAAGCGTGGAACACCGGCAGCAATTGCTCCATGGAGCAATATTGCCTGGGTGTCGATGAGTACATCGCGCAAACCCTGTAATGCAGATACGACGCAGTCTACACCTGAGCATGCTTTTGTAACTTCATCAATATTGTACATATCTGCCTTGATTACTTCTACGCCGAGTTGCTCCAGTTCGTCGATTTTTTTTCTGTCGGTACCGGTTCGTACAATAGCGCGAACGGTTGCACCCTTTTTGATCAGCACGCTGACGATTCTTCGCCCGAGATTACCTGTTGCGCCTGCTATTAAAATAGTAGCCATAATTACCTGTTGATGTGATATAGATTGAAAATGTTGTAACCAAAAGAAAACTCAACAATGAAAATGAACAAATTGTTGATTGTCTTTGGGAACGAACAACAAAGATTCTCAGAACTGGCTTGTGCCTTTTGGAAACTAAAAAGAAGGAAACGCAGAGGACGCCAAGGAGGAATCGCAAACGAGGCGGAGAGGGAAAAGTCTTCAACGTTAGAACTGGCGCAAGTGTTCCAACGGGCTGTATGGACGTCTACCTGTTTTGAACCAGCGCCCGTTGGACGACTTGTGCCTTTTGGTACCTGCAAAGAAGGAACCGCAAAGGCATCGAAGAAGGAACTACAACCGTTACTAACGTCACCCACTAAACGAAAACTGTCATCTACAGCAATAAGTTACACCGTTCCAAATTTGCCGCCGGTATCGCCGAGATCTTTTTATTTATGCTAATATTATAATTAAATCGCTTTGCAACATGTAAGGTTGACATTATTGCAATCAACTATCCCTGACTAATATCCTGCTGAAGTAATTTCTAACCAAAGTAAGGCGCAACAACTCCTCAATACCGAACAGGCAAACAACAACTGAATATGACAATACTGTGAACTGCCACTGCCATTTGGATTTTCAAAAGATTGTAATTAACTTTAAAACACTACCTTATCCATGGATAAATAGTATTGAATAAAGGTAGAAGTGTAATTCAACACGTAATACGGGTCCTTGCTTTTTCATGCTTATCCTGCAATATCCCTGTGTTCATTTTTTGACAGAATTAAGGTAGTATAAAAAATTTATACCCTTTAATAAAGCTAGCGCTGACCTTTAATCGTTTCTCTCAGCCCAGTCAGAAGAGAATGGCCTGTGCACTGAAACAACATGCAGTTGGCTACAACCAGGTTTAATGAACATCTCTATTCGATCAAGGCTAAATCTATCAGGCAAAGAAAAGTATAGCCTTAATGATTTTTTCGTAGAAGTTATTTAAACAAATTACGCATTCATGAGATATCTATCGTTCCCGGCGGAGCAAATGAAACCTTCTTATACTGTAGTCATCATCGGTTCTGGCTATGGTGGCGCTATTGCGGCTTCGCGGCTTGCCCGTGCCGGTCAACAGGTATGTGTTTTAGAGCGTGGCCAGGAACTGCAGCCCGGGGAATACCCGGAAACGCTTTTTGAAGCAACAGACCAGTTGCAGGTAAGTACACCTTCGGGGCACCGGGGGTCTGCAACCGGGTTGTTTGATTTACATGTGCACAAAGGCATTAGTGTGTTGGTAGGTTGTGGATTAGGCGGCACTTCTCTCATCAATGCCAATGTTTCCATTAAACCGGAAGAAAGGGTTTTCGAAGACGCAAGGTGGCCGACGCAGTTGAGAGAAGAATTCGCCGATGTTAACAGTTTGTTGAATAAGGGCTATGCGTTGGCAACAGATATGTTAAAACCAACTCCGCTACCAGCGGATATCACGGTGAACAAATTACAAGGCCTGGAAATCTCTGCCAATGCAAACGATGAAAAATTTTACAGAACTGCCATCAATGTAAACTTTGATGTAGATGGTGAGAACCATGTTGGCGTGCTCCAGAAGCCCTGTATTCTTTGCGGTAATTGCTGTTCGGGCTGTAACTACTCTGCAAAGAATACCTTGATCATGAACTACCTTCCGGATGCAAAAGCTCATGGCGCTGAAATATTTACTGGAACCGCTGTGAGTTATGTTGCCAGAAAAGGTGAAAAATGGCTGGTGTATTTTAATGTCGCTCATACCGGTGCAGACCAGTTTAACGCGGCTCCGATGTTTGTAGAAGCGGATATGGTTGTATTATCAGCGGGAACATTAGGGTCTAGTGAGATCTTGTTACGCTCAAAACAAAAAGGATTGATGATATCTGACAAAACGGGTTATGAATTTTCAGGTAATGGCGATGTACTGGGTTTTGCGTATAATACGGAACGCAAAATTGATGGAGTAGGAGCAAGTGCAAAAAAGCTGGTGGCAGCGAAAGCGGCCGGCCCCTGCATTACCGGTATTATAGATGTACGTTATAAAGAAGACCTCGAAGATGGAATGATAATAGAAGATGCGGCTATTCCCGGTGCGCTCGCTACTATGCTTCCATTAGCGCTCGATGTCGAAAGCAAGGCAATGGGGGTACGGGAAAGAATGGGCAACGATCAGGGAATTTTTCACGGGCTCGAGCACGAGGAACGAATAATAGAGAGTAACCTCAGGGGAGCGTATTCTGGTGCGATTCAAAATACACAGACCTATCTTTTAATGACGCATGACGGCGAACATGGCAGGTTCTTATTGAATAATGACCGGCTTAATATAGACTGGCAAAAAGTAGGCAAGGAAGATATATTTGCGAAAGCCGATGAGCAGTTAAGGAAGGAAACAAAAGCCCTTTCCGGCGTGTATGTAAAGAACCCGGTTTGGGTTAAAGAAATGGGAGATGAATTGGTAACTGTGCATCCCCTGGGTGGCTGTCATATGGGCGAAGGCATTGAAACGTCGGTAGTCAATCACAAGGGCCAGCTTTTTGCAAAAGACAGTGCGAGCGGAGTTTATGAGAATTTTTATGTTACAGATGGATCTGTTATGCCGCGGTCATTGGGTGTAAATCCCTTGCTCACCATCTCGGCCATCTCTGAAAGATGCAGTGCCCTGATTGCCGCAGACCGGGGCTGGGTAATCGATTACACATCGTCAAAAAAGGTACAGCCGCCGCCTGAAACACTTAAAACGGTTGGGGTAGAATTTACCGAAACCATGCGAGGGTTCTTTTCAAAAAATGTAAATAACAATGATTACCAAACCGGTTTCAATACCGGGCAGGCAGCAGGTGAACCCTTTGCCTTTACGCTTACTATCAGAAGTAATGACGTATTCGAGATGATAAAGAACCCGGCGCACAATGCTTTCATAAGCGGCACTGTAACTGCTCCCGGCCTGTCAGCTGCCCCGCTAAATGCATCGGAAGGTATCTTCAATTTATTTGTTGATGACCCCGGTTCTATAGATACCAAGCTGATGAAATATGCCATGCGCCTCGATTCCGAAGAAGGAGGCCAATACTACTTTAAAGGGTTCAAATATATACACCATAAAAGAGGCCTTGATGAATGGCCCGACACATCTACTTTGTACATTACGCTGTTCCGGGGAAGTGATGACACGGGCCCTGTTTTAGGTCAGGGTATTTTGCATATTTTGCTGTCAGACTTTTCAAAGCAAATGAAGACAATGAAAGCCATTAATGCTTCGTCCGAAGCAGAAGGGCTGAAAGCAGTGGCTGCCTTTGGCAAATACTTCGCCGCTTCGCTTTTTGAAGTATATGGTGGAATTGCTGCACCGGAAATTTTTTATGATATCCAGGGCGCTCCACGCATAAAGCGCGAGTTGCGCATGAGCACGCCCGAGTATTACCCGGTAACAACGGCAGACAATGTTCAGATCCTCCTTACACGATACAACGGGGGAGCCAAAGGCCCGATCATGATGGCTCATCCCTTCAATGCCAACCGGTTAACATTTTCTGTTGACACCATAGATACCAACCTGGCGGAATATTTCTTTGCAAATGGTTTCGATGTATGGTTGCTTGATTTCAGGCTGAGCATTTTCCTAAACTCTTCCAAAGGTCAGCATACACTGGATGAAATAGCCCAATACGATCATCCCGCTGCAGTAAAAATGATTCAATCAGTAACCGGTGCTGCAACAATTGATGTTCTTGGACATTGTGTTGGTTCCATTTCCTTATTTATGTCGTTACTACAAGGGCTGGAAGGCGTACGTTCTATGGTAAGCATGCAAATAGCATCAGACTTTTACCCGGCACCACAGGTTAAATGGAAAGCAGGCTTACATGTTCCCCAATTTCTTGAGGCACTGGGTATTCATTCATTAACAGCCTACGCCGAACAACATGAAGACTGGGAAAATAAATTATATGACAAGTTCCTTACTTTGTACGGCGACGCTGTAGCCGGCTCCTGCACCAACCCCGTTTGCCATCGTATGTCTTTTATGTTCGGTCCGTTGTTCGAACATACCAACCTGAACGCCGCTACGCATACTGCGTTGATTGAAATGGTCGGAGTGGCAAACATGACAACCTATGACCAACTGACAAGAATGCTTAGAGCCAATAAATTACTCAGTGCGAAAGGAGAAGACGTCTACATGCCAAACTATAAAAGGCTGGCGATTCCCATCACATTCCTACATGGCGAAGCTAACCAGGTCTTTGATCCAAAAAGTACCCTAACAACATTTACAAACCTGGTAAATGAGAACGGAAGCCATTTATACCAACGATTCCTGATTCCCGGCTATGGACATAATGATTGCCTGATAGGAAAGAATGCCATCAACGATGTTTATCCCTACATGCTGCAACACTTTAATCAATTTTATAAATAGCATGACCGGTAATTGTGAAAAGATTTACCGCATTTTACGGTGTTGTAAATAAATATTCGGCCGGTGAAGATTAAAAAAGAGTCCATATAATTCACGACCATACATGAACGCACATGCCAGACATACGCTATGTAATTGTATCAGATATGCACCTGGGTGCTGAAAACAGCATCCTTACTAATCTAGTTACCGGCACCTACCAAACGGACACTACCATTGCAAGTCCTGTCATGATAAAAATGGTAGAATGTCTTCGAGACATCATTCAAAAAAACGAGGGCAGTCAAAAACCGACGCTTGTGTTGAACGGAGACCTCGTTGAACTGGCGTTGACCACGACAAATAACGCGGCTATGGCTTTTGAACGCTTCCTCGAATTGGCCATGCCAGAGAACGGTCAATTACTTTTTGACAATGACATTTTCTTTTTGTCTGGCAACCATGATCATAATTTATGGGAAAGATCAAGGAACTACGGGTACATAGAATACCTCAAGACCCTGCAAAAAGGCGAAGCTATTAAAGATGAGATACATAGCACCGATATGTTTAACCCGCAAAAGGTGCCTGAAAACTTACTGAACGCTCTCGTGCAACGTTACCCGCATCTCAGGGATGTCAATGTATTTGCCACCTATCCTGCTCATGCAATACTCAGCGAGGATAAACAAAAATGTGTTATCTTTTGTCATGGTCACTATGTTGAATCTATGTATTCACTAATGACATCCTTGCGTTCCAAAATTTTTCCTGACCGTTTAAAACCGCAGACATTCGAAGAACTTGAAATGGAAAACTATGCATGGGTAGATTTTTTCTGGTCAACTTTAGGAAGATCTGGCGCTGTGGGCAAAGACATAGATCTGATTTATGATAAGATCCAGGATCCTTCACAAGTTAAAATGATGATTCATAATATAGCACTCAGTTTTACTGATAGTAAGCGGAATAAAATTCTAAATTGGGCAGAAAAAGAACTGCTTCAGGAAATACTGATGATTACTGTTGGCAGGTTGGCAACAAATGAGCGCAGTGAACCCGAGGTGGTGCTCACACCGGACGCTTCTGCAGGACTGAAGCAATATATGGAGCTATTTGTAATGAACCAGTTTAAAAAAGAACTGGGCGATTATGTACCACCAAATGTTTCATTCGTTTTCGGGCATACACACAAACCTTTCCAACAATTAATAACTTACGAAGGGTATAAGACGGCTGTAAAGATTTACAATAGCGGGGGGTGGGTAGTAGACACAATGAAACAACAGCCATTGCACGGTGGGTCTGTTATACTCGTGGATGAACATTTTGATGTGGTTGTACTCCAGATGTATAAAGAGGGGAAATACAACATAACAGTGGAGGAATTGCAGAATGTAAACGAAGAAAGTTGTGAGTTTTATAAAAAGTTGAACAGCGTTATTGATATGCAAAGCGAACCCTGGTCTGGGTTTGCAAAAATTGTTGCGGAGGAAGTGATAT
>JBBJOD010000035.1:0-16106 GCA_037721715.1 Chitinophagaceae bacterium
GCTGATGTTCCTATCATTATGATTTCTGGTCATGGAACAATTGAGACAGCAGTAGAGGCCGTAAAAAAAGGTGCTTTTGACTATATATCCAAACCTCCGGATCTGAACCGCCTGTTGATAACGATTCGCAATGCGTTGGATAAAACATCACTGGTAACGGAAACAAGGGTTTTAAAAAGACGCGTAGGTAAGGTACAGGAGATGATTGGAGAATCGCTGCGTATTACGAAGATTAAGGAAACCATTGAAAAAGTAGCACCTACGGATGCCAGGGTTTTAATTACGGGTGAAAATGGCGTCGGAAAGGAACTGGTAGCCAGGTGGCTGCATGAAAAAAGTAACCGTGCCGGCGGACCGCTCGTGGAAGTAAATTGTGCCGCCATACCGAGTGAATTGATAGAAAGTGAATTGTTCGGGCATGAAAAAGGTTCTTTCACTTCAGCTATTAAACAAAGAATTGGAAAATTTGAACAGGCGAATACGGGAACGCTTTTCCTGGATGAAGTGGGAGATATGAGCCTTAGCGCCCAGGCGAAAGTATTAAGAGCCCTGCAGGAAGCTAAGATTACAAGAGTTGGCGCTGATAAAGATATCACTGTTGACGTTAGAGTGATAGCGGCTACCAACAAAGACCTGCTAGAGGAAGTGGAAGCAAAAAATTTCAGGTTAGACCTTTATCATCGGTTAAGCGTCATCCTTATTCATGTTCCGTCCTTGAATGAAAGGATGGAAGATATCCCTTTGCTGGCAGAAAAATTTCTCGAAGATATCTGTACCGAATACGGTATAGCCAAGAAAGTAATTGATCAAAGCGCACTGGAAGAATTACAAGCCTATAACTGGACCGGGAACATCAGGGAACTTCGCAATGTAGTAGAGCGGCTTGTGATTCTATCCGGAAAAAGTATTACAATGGAAGATGTGATAGCTAATGTAGTTCCCAGGCGTTAGTTCCGGTTCCGGTCAAGGTTACTTGTATTATAATTGTACGCTTATAAATTCTGATGAAACAGGAAAAATTCTTCCAGTGACGTGATAAGGGTAGTTTGCGGCGAAGTAAGCTTCACACCCAGCATGGCAGGCCCGGATGCGATTATTTTTTTCTCTGGAAATAGGTTAACCAGGTTGTTCAAATATTCCTGTGGATCCTGGTGAAGAAAATTTGTGATAAAATGAAACCAGATGTGCGTGACTGGTTTGTGCGTACAATAATATGCTAGCTCACTAACGGGTATTCCGGGACCGAAATAAACAGTTGATACTCCATTCTTTTTTAATATGTACTGTATTACCAGTAATGGTATCTCATGCAACTCTTTTTCCGGGGAATATACCAGCACAACAGCGTCTTTCTTTATTACAGCCTCCTCCAGCCCATCAATGGCCAGCAGAATTTTTTTCAAGATAAGATGACTGCTGAAATGCTCCTGTGCGGGAATTACATGCTGCGTAATCCACAGTAGCCCGATCTTGTGCATAAAAGGGTACAACACCTTCGCAACGCTTTTTTCAAAGCCAAGTTGCAAAAATGCATGGTGAATTATTTTTTCGAAACGAGCCTGGTCAAAATCGATACTTGACTCTATCATCTGGTTGATATAGATATCAAAATTGCCCTCCAAAGTTGCAGTAACAGAAAGTAATTTGATTTGATCTTTTGAGAGTGTGGCAATCTTCGAAACCTTGTAACCGTTATGATAGAGGAATGCGATCCGAAGGATCTCTTTCAGGTCTTCATTGTCGTAATAACGGTGCTTGCTTTCTTTACGTTTGCAAAAACACAAGCCATGTCTTTGTTCCCAAATACGTAATGTATGTGCTTTTATGCCACTCAGCCGCTCAATATCTTTGATTGTGAAATTGTTCATATGGAATAAACAAAATGAAATTAATTCAATCTGCCTGCTTTAACAAATCGTTTGCAAAGGCATTGTAATATTTTACCCTATCGACCTACTTATGCCTTGTTAACTTTATTTAGGCAATTCATACTATATAGATTCATAATGGTATTTTTGCCGGAATTTAAAATAAGCAAATGACTTCTTATCAGATCATGATTATTGCCTTTATTTCCTTACTGCTGGTTTTGCTACCCGCACCCGGCATGTATGGTATGTTTAAAAAGGCAGGTATACCGGGATGGAAAGCTCTGATTCCTTTTTACAATACTGGCAGTATACTTTCTTTAGCAAAAAGGCCCATGCACTGGTTTTTCTGGCAGTTTATACCGGTGGTTGGATGGTTTGTTACGCTTGGCATCTACATTGAGTTCGTTAAGCCTTATGGTAAATTCAAATTTTACCAGCATACTTTGACAATACTGGCGTCGCCCGCTTATTTTCTATATATCGGTTTTAATAAAAAAGACAGGTTCATGGGAGTAGCGGCTGTTGATGCTCATAAAAAAAGTGCTGTTCGTGAATGGGTGGATGCCGGAATATTTGCCGTTGTAGCTGCTACCCTTATACGCTTATTTGTTTTTGAAGCTTATACCATTCCTACGGGTTCTATGGAAAAAACCTTGTTGATCAACGATTTTCTTTTTGTAAGCAAATGGACCTACGGGCCCCGTGTTCCTAACACACCCTTGTCTGTACCGTTTGTGCATCATACACTGCCCGTCTCTAACTCAAAGTCTTATTCGCAAATAATAACGCTTCCCTATACCCGTTGGTTCCCAAGCCCCATTCAGAGAAATGATGTGGTTGTTTTCAATTTTCCTGCCGGCG
Organism: Chitinophagaceae bacterium; assembly: GCA_037721715.1. Classification (GTDB taxonomy): domain Bacteria; phylum Bacteroidota; class Bacteroidia; order Chitinophagales; family Chitinophagaceae; genus JADCRZ01. Next base: position 2,733 of record JBBJOD010000035.1, read on the forward strand.
ATACCGTTATCAATAAAGACGAATTTCAATCCCTGATTCCCTATTACGACGTGATAAGGGCATTGGGAAAAGGAGATCCGGACGCAGGCAGAAAAATAGTAATGGATGATCCGGATTCTTACCCGCTCATTGTTCGTCCGGTAGACAAAAAAGAAAATTATATAAAGCGATGCGTCGCCATTGCAGGCGATTCTTTGTTCATCCGGGATGGATTGGTTTATATTAACGGCAAAGCACCCTTTCTGCCGCCAGCATCTGAAACATATTATTACGTGGAAACAAACGGCCAGCAGCTAGACCAGGAGGTGATGAAAGAAGAGTATGATGTGAACACCGACAACCCCGATGAATTCGGCAGTACCGGCCAAACAAATTCGTTCAGGATGCTTCTTACCAATGCAGCAAAAGAAAAGATGATCAAAACCGGCCTGGCAAAACAAATAGCTCCGGAGTTAAATACGCAGCATGAAGTTTATCCCTATGATACCCTTCATAAATGGACCGAAGATAATTTTGGTCCGTTGTGGATTCCTGCAAAGGGCGCTACTTTAACGCTGACAAAAGATAACTATTCTATTTACGAGAGGGCTATCCGGGTTTTTGAACACAATACACTGGAAATAAAAGACGGTAAATATATCATCAACGATAAGGAAACAAACCAGTACACATTTAAAATGAATTATTACTGGATGATGGGTGACAACCGGCACGCTTCACAGGATTCTCGTTTTTGGGGCTTTGTTCCGGAAGATCATATTGTTGGCAGCGCATCACTGATCTGGATGAGCTGGGATCATGGCATTCGCTGGAAACGTCTATTCATGAAAATAAAATAATCAAACAACTTTTTTGGCATTTAATTTTTGTTGAAAAGATATGCAGTCTGTCAACTACCAATTTTCCTACGACGTTTATAATTCTATCGACGAACTCAACGAGAGAGATGCGTCGCTGCTGCGTAAGGCACAAGAAGTTACAGCACTGGCTTATGCACCTTATTCTCACTTTCATGTGGGCGCCGTCGCACGGCTTCAAAATAATGAGATCATTTCAGGTACCAACCAGGAGAACGCATCCTACCCGGTCGGACTCTGCGCAGAACGGGTGTTGCTTGCATCCATTTCATCGCAGTATCCTACTGTACCTGTGGAATCTATTGCAATCAGTTATAAGAGCAACACTGCTACAAGTGACCACCCGATAGCGCCTTGTGGCATATGTCGTCAATCGCTGCAGGAATACGAATCAAGGCTTAAACATCCTATTCGTCTGATCCTGGGTGGCATGGAAGGCAAGATATTTATCATACTGAATACTACTACGCTGCTGCCTTTGTCGTTTAGTAAAGATGATATGGGGTAGGTGGATGACCTGCAGCGTAGAACCCTTAGTGTTCTTTAATTATCAAGACAAATCTTCGTTCTCGCTTTAAAGTTCCAGCTCTAAATCAGTTTCGGCATAACCCACACAGGTTAGTACCAGCCCCTGCTGCAGGTCTTTCTCTGTGAGCACTTCGTTGATACTCATAATCACACTCCCGGAATGGCACTTTACAGCACAGGTACCGCATCTGCCGCCTCGGCAACTATAAGGCAAATGAAGGTCATGTTTTAGCGCAGCCTGCAAAATGTTTTCAGGATACCGTACCGTAAATTGCTCATCCCGGTTTTTCCAATGGAGGCTGATTTTTTTTGGCGAAAGATCTGCAAGAAAGGGCGGACGGGGAATTGTATCTACGACAAAATACTCCTTCCGGATATTTTTTTCAGAAATACCCATCCATCGCAACACAAATTGCAGCATGAGCATAAAACTACGAGGCCCGCAGAGAAAAAATTCATCGGTCATCTTATAGTTTTGCGATCTTAGTATCTGCTCAAACAAGGTATTGTTCAGCCTTTGCGGGTATACATTAACGTGAGAAGGGTTACTCAGCAATTTTATCATGATAAACCTGCCAGGAAAAGCATCCTGTAGCTTAGAGAGTTCATCGTTGAAAGTACTACTTGCCTCGTCACGATTTTGATTAACCAGGATGGCCCTGGAAAGTTTCTCCTCAAACAATAGTTTTTTTAATAACGAAAAAACCGGGCTGATGCCACTTCCGGCTGATATGAAAAATACTGTCCGTTGACTAATGGCGCTAGTCTGCAGTATAAAACGTCCTGATGGAGGCAATGCGGTTATTACATCTCCGGGTTCCAGATGGTCTATCAGGTACCTGCTGACTTCGCCATTTTCGATTTTTTTAATTACCACGGCCACCTCTGTATCTACTCCAGGCGTGGTGCTCATGGAATACGATCGCCGGAGTTCTCTTCCATTAACAGGAATGATAAAGGTTAAAAACTGACCCGCCTCGTAATTGATCGGCAGGTCGTTGATCTCTGCCAGGTATACCAGTACAGTATCGGTGGCAACAATCTCTTTCCTGGTAACTTTTAATCGAAGGAAGTCCATTAAATCAGCTTATTCCGCCAGTAAATTTTTATAGATGGTATAATTATCATCATCATAACAAACGAAAATAATTTCTTCTGGTTGCTGATGGTTCGCTATAAATGCTTTAACAGTGTAAACAGCAATGGCAGCTGCTTCTTTTTTAGGAAAGCCGTAGATTCCGGTGCTTATATTTGGAAAGGCAATAGATCTTACAGCATACTCGCCAGCCAGTTTAACAGAATTGAGATAGGCACTGGCCAATAATTCATTTTCTTTTGCCGAGCCTCCCTGCCATACCGGCCCCACGGTATGAACAACGTATTTCGCTTGAAGGTTTCCCGCGCTTGTTATCACTGCCTGGCCTGTTTTACAGCCGCCCTGCCTGCTGCGGATCTGTCTACATTCTTCCAATATCGCAGGGCCACCGGCACGATGTATGGCACCATCCACGCCGCCACCCCCTAACAAACTTGAATTCGCCGCATTTACAATAGCGTCTACCTTAATTTTTGTAATGTCTGCTTTAATTAATTTAATCCGGTCTGGTATCATTTAAATCGAATTTATAATGGCCCTTCTTCAAACAGGCGCGCTCTTATTAAAGCTATCCCACTTTGCTACCATTTTTCACAGCTCGTTCCGGTTTCAGTAGAATCACTGCATTATCATCATCATACAATCCTAATACCAGGCACTCACTAATAAAATCAGCAATTTGCCGGGGAGGAAAATTTATCACCGCAAGCACCTGTTTGCCAATAAGCTCTTCCGGCTTGTAATGGGTTGTGATTTGGGCAGACGATTTTTTAATTCCTGCATCACCGAAATCAATATTCAACTGGTACGCCGGCTTCATTGCTTTGTGAAAATTACTGGCAGTGATTATTGTGCCCGCTCTTATATCGAGTTTTTCGAATTCATGCCAGTTAACTATCATACTATATTGGCTTTATTTAACTTTTTAAACAATTTCAAGATAGTGTATCAAAGTTTATACTTTAACTACCAATAATACCATCCGTAAAAAATTTTTATTGAAGATAGCTGCTAAACACGTATATGGTTGAATATCTTTACAGATATTTGAGCCTGTCATGGCACTTTCATCTGATGCAAGCTGAATTTTCACTATCGGATATTATTTACCAAAAAAAAACCATATGAAAAAAAGTTCACAAAATAAAAACTCAAGAAGGAGTTTTATCCAGAACACTGCACTGGCAGCCACTGGGTTTTTCATTGTACCCCGCCATGTTTTGGGAAGGGGTTTTGTTGCACCGAGCGATAAACTAAATATTGCGGCGGTAGGCGCCGGCGGAAAAGGGCAAAGCGATATTGCAAATTTCTTTAAATCAGGGAACGCAAACATTGTCTCTTTATGTGATGTTGACGAACGTTCTTCTGCAAAATCAAGGGCAAGTTTTCCAAAAGCTACGTTTTATAAAGACTGGCGCGAAATGTTTGACAGGGAAAAGAAGAATTTTGACGCCGTTTCGGTTTCCATCCCCGATCATGGACATGCTGTGCCGACCTTGTCGGCCATGCAATTGGGAAAACATGTTTATGTACAAAAACCATTAACCCACGACATTTATGAAGCCAGGGTACTCACGGAAGCGGCCAGGCGTTACAAAGTTGTAACACAAATGGGAAACCAGGGTTCTTCAGGCGACGGTGTCCGCATTATGCAGGACTGGTATAGCGCCGGGCTAATAGGCGATGCACACACGATCCGTTGCTGGACGAACCGCCCGGTATGGCCACAGGGCGTTGGAGCCCCTACTGCCAAGGAAGAAGTTCCTAAAGAACTTGACTGGAACCTATGGCTCGGCCCTACACAATTTCATGACTATCATCAAACATATGTGCCCTTTAGCTGGCGTGGTTTCTGGGATTTTGGCACCGGCGCTCTCGGAGACATGGGATGCCATATCATAGATCCGGCCTTTAAGGTAGTGGGTCTCGGATATCCATCAGAGGTTGAATGCAGCGTTGCCGATGTATATGAAAAAATGTGGACGCCAGCTTATCATCCTGAAAGTTGCCCGGCAGCTTCTTCTATCATACTTAAATTTCCAGGCAAAAACGGAAAACCAGATGTTAAACTAACCTGGATGGACGGAAACATTCGCCCTGAACGTCCAAACGAACTTGGAGCAGAGGAGCAAATGGGCAATTCCGATGGCGGTGCCATCATAGAAGGAACCAAAGGTAAAATGATGTGCGGCTGCTATGGTGCAGAGCCCAAACTGTTGCCTACTTCCAAAACCAGCGATGCAAAAGTTCCCCAGGTTGCTGAAAGAGTACCAGGTGGACAGGAAGGTCATTACGCGCAATGGGTCAACGCATGTATTGCGGGATTTGGCAAAGGCAAAACAAGTTCTAATTTCGACTACGCAGGCCCGCTGACAGAAACAGTTCTGTTCTCAAACCTGGCCTTACGTAGCTGGAATTTGAAAGAGGGCAACAAGTTTCCTGGTAGAAAAAAATTGTTGTGGGACGCTACCAATATGAAAGTTACCAACTTTGATGCAGCGAACCAGTTTGTGAAACGTGAATACAGGGACGGGTATACTTTGAAAGCGTAGTCGAAAAATGATGGTGGATAATTGATCGAAGTAAAAAAGGCTGTCTCAAAAGTTTGAGGCCGCCTTTTTTAGGTTATGAATGAGCTGTTTTTTGCGGCTGCCTACCTGATGGAGACAATCTTTTTGTGGTGGACATCCGTTACATTTTTTAGCCTGATAACTACTATTCAGACAAGGACCAGGTGATAGGTGACGATGTAATGAATTATCTAAGATACGAGCGAATGAACCAGGCCATCTTCTCATGCTGTTTCATGATGCCTGTTAATAAATCGGCGGTACCCGCGTCATTGTATTCATCGTTGACCCGGCTAATGTTTTTCCGCGTATAAATAATGATCGCTTCATGGTCATTCAAAAGATTTTTAAGCTGAACTTTTTGATCAGACGTGTAATCTTGTTCCTGTAAATGGGTGGTTTTTATAAAATCTTTTAGCCTGCCTTCTGCATAATGGCCAAGGTACCTGATTCTTTCCGCCACCTCATCAATGGTCTCCTCGAGTTCTTTGTACTGGCTTTCATAAAATTTGTGCAGTTCGATGAAGTTATCCCCTTCAATATTCCAGTGATAGTTGCGGGTTTTTATATACAATACCGTTTCATCTGACAGGAGAGTATTCAGTAGGTTGGCAGATGCCTGCAAATGTTCCTCACTGATACCGATATTTGCTTTCATGTTGTTTTTTATAGTTTGGATTAACACCCATTTTACTTAATGGTTTAATGTTTTAAATAAATGTTATGGTAACCTCGCTATGCAGCTGATTGAATAAATCTCACTTTCGGACAACCACTTCTACTATTGCACCGAGGTTAATAGCACCATATACATGGGGGTAGAGTTCATCCACAACAGGTGAGGGTTCATACTTTACCGGGACAACCAATTTGCCTTCATCAATTTCTAGTATCAGCAACTCGTCTAATTCGGAATAATACCTGGCAATAACACCGTTTAATTGATTTTCCATGCAACAATGAATAAATCCCTGCCTGGACAGCGAGGCGCTTTCAAACAGGCCATTTGTTATGGCTTGCTCCCAACAGGCAGGCGTGGTAATATGAAAAATCATTGAGGAGGAAGGTCAAGAAGCGCCGCGAGTTGCAACAATTCAGTTTGTTTGTACCGGTTCTTTTCGTCATCGAAGCATTTTGCGAACTCCTCCAGTAAATACTGGATGATCCGCTGGTTCGGCATAGGTTTGAAATATGAAAAAGTAGCCGGTACTGAAATCCTTTTAAAATAGGTTTCTACATCCTTATGGGTGAAAATCTGCCCACTCATAGGGTCAATATAGAACTGGATCTTGTGTGTTGGGTTATTAGGCAGATTTTTCCATTCGCCCGTTGAAACATCAAAATACCCAAGTATGAACTGTCGCGGTATATTAATGGCGCGTATAGGCACTTCAAGCAATTCGCTCATTATCAGGTATAGTATTCCATTGCTTATCGAATTACCTTTTTTAGATTCCAGGACTTTGTTCAATAAGAAATCGTTGGGTTCTTTGTAAGAAATTTCTACGCCTTTCAGATTGTAATAATTGTATAAAATGGTCGTAATGACATTGGTCTGCTCGAGGGCCGTAAGATAGCTGTTCAACTCAAGCCAGATATTTCTCCTGATCTTTTCAATATCCTGCATAAAAGACGACACCACCAACTCCGGGTACTGGAACTTACAAATGAGCAGAGCTCCGGTTAGGAGATCCAGTTCTGGTTGGTTCTTCCATTGCAACAATTCAGCGGTAAGGTCACGTAAATGCAATCGGTGAATGAGCATTTCAATACGTTCCTGAACACCTTCATCAGGTGTTGTTTCCCAAAGGTGTTCCAGGTTTGGAATAATATGCCGGCCGAAAGAAACGATGCGTTCACTAACGGTTGAATACACTTCGTTATCCGGATCATCGATCAAATGAAAAAGGGCCGATATTTCTCTAGTTTGTTCCATGCTTTGGCCGTTTTATAAATTATAGACACAACTATCCCTGGAAATGTTGTTAGCTTCAAAAATAAATTTCGCGTGATATGTTGAATAAGGCAGGCAAACTTATCCACCGGTGTGGATATCTGGATAATATATTACCAAATGCAACTGTGCTGCAGGCGTCAGAGTATTGAATTAAATGATGCAATACTGAAATTGCCCATAAAAGCGGTGAGTTGTAGGTAGCTCTACGACTACCTGATTAGCACGCAAAAGACGGCTATAGGTCTTTTATATATTCTTTACCACTTTACTTCTTTTTCCTGGCTACTTTCTTTGGCGGATTTGCCTTTACATCCTCAATAATCGTCTTTACTTCTTCTACTGTGAGGTCTTGCACGGTTTCCTGCTTTTCTTTGGGTATCTTAAAATTGCGCAGGCCCTGTTTTATATAGGGCCCATATGGGCCGCGCAGCAATTGAATCTTTTCTTTTTCAAACACCTTGATCGTTCTTTCATCTTTGGCTTTTCTTTTTTCAGCGATGATAGGGCTAGCCTCTTCCAGTGAAATCGTGTAGGGATCGAATTCTTTTCCGAGGGAGTAGAATTTCTTATCATGCGCAATATAAGGCCCAAACTTCCCGATGCTTACCGTTACAGCTGTTTCTTCAAACTGGCCAATACTACGTGGTAATTTGAAAAGCTCCATGGCTTCAGGAAGCGTAATCGTTTCAATGCTTTGTGCCGCCTTTAATTTGGCAAAACGTGGTTTTTCTTCATCATTCACATCGCCGATTTGTACCATAGGGCCGTATCGACCCATCCGTGCGATGATTTTTTTGCCGGTAGATGCTTCAATACCCAGTTCTCTTTCTCCCTTAATGCGTTCTGCATTCTCTATGGTACTTTCGATATCTTTTTTAAATGGATGGTAAAAGTCATCAATCATAGCACTCCACTTCATCTTGCCATTTGCCACTTCATCAAATTCCCCTTCAATTTTGGCAGTGAAGCCGTAGTCCATCACATCTTTAAAATACTGGTTCAGGAAGTCAGTGACCACAAGTCCCAAATCTGTTGGGAAGAGTTTTGATTTTTCAGCACCGGTATTTTCCTGTTCTGTCATTTTTGTGATGTCATTGCCCTGTAGGATCAGCGTGCGGAAATCGCGCTTTATGCCTTCCTTGTCACGCTTTTCTACATAGCCTCTTTTCAGTACAGTAGAAATGGTAGGTGCATAGGTGGAGGGGCGGCCTATTCCCAATTCTTCTAATTTTTTTACCAGGGAGGCTTCCGTATACCGGGGTGCAGCACGGGTAAATCTTTCCGTTGCTTTCATTTCTTTCAAAGGCAGCAACTGGCCGGTAGATAGGGGCGGCAACATCCCCTCGGTAGATTCCTCCTCGCTTATTTCTTCATCATCACGGTCTTCGATGTATACTTTAAGAAAGCCGTCAAATTTCAGCACTTCTCCCTGTGCGGTGAGGTCTTCTTTATTGGATGAAATAGAAATTTTTGCTGTAGTTTTTTCCAGTTCGGCATCTGCCATTTGTGAAGCGATCGTTCTTTTCCAGATCAGGTCGTAGAGGCGCCGGGTATCAGCATCATCTATGCTTGTATGTTCCATATAGGTAGGCCGTATGGCTTCATGCGCTTCCTGTGCGGATTCGTTTTTATTTTTGTACTTCCTGATCTTAAGATAGCGTTCGCCAAATTGGTTATTGATCTGTTTAGTAACATCTTCTATGGCTGTTTCACTCAGGCTGACACTATCAGTACGCATGTACGTAATTTTACCGCTTTCATACAACTTCTGAGCTAATAACATGGTTTTACTAACAGAATATCCCATTTTCCGCGATGCTTCCTGTTGTAAAGTGGAAGTGGTGAAAGGCGCAGCCGGAGATTTTTTCGCCGGTTTTACCTGGATATCACGCACTGAATAGGAAGCGCCGAGGCAACTCCTCAGGAAATCTTCCGCTTTTTCGGTGGAGGAAAATTTATTACCGTCTGCCTTAAAAGTAACTGGCCTGCCATTGAGGTCATTTGCAGTAAAAAACGCCTCTACCTTAAACGAACTAACAGCAGTAAAAGCATTGATCTCTCTTTCCCTTTCAGCAATCAATCTTACAGCTACACTCTGAACGCGGCCAGCGCTCAGGTTGTTTCGCATGCTCATTTTCCGCCATAACACCGGGCTCAGCTCAAATCCGACTATTCTGTCTAATATCCGGCGAGCCTGCTGCGCGTTAACGAGGTTCATATTCAGCAGGCGGGGATTCAGTACGGCATTTTGAATGGCCGGTTTTGTTATTTCATGAAATACAATGCGCTTGGTTGTTGCCGGATCGAGACCCAGCACTTCGCATAAATGCCAGCTGATCGCTTCGCCTTCACGGTCCTCATCCGTCGCCAGCCATACTTCACCTGATTTTTTCGCAAACCCTTTTAATTCTCTTACTACCTTTTCCTTGTCTTCCGGTACTTTATACCTGGGCTGGTAATTATTATGAATATCAATTCCCATATCGTCTTTCTCCAGGTCTCGAATATGCCCGTAACAACTTTTTACTTCAAAGTCTTCGCCCAATATTTTTTCAATCGTTTTAGCTTTTGCCGGACTTTCGACAATCAATAAATTCTTCGCCATAGGATGTTGTTAATACTTTTAACCGAATGCAATGTTCTTAATTACGTTTGCCATCAACCGGGTTTCCCAGTACCAAACAACCAGACTGCGATAATTATTGCATTTATTTTTATAAACTATTGATCGTTGTATGGGCGAGACCTTTTTCAGCGTGCAATTTTAGTATATAACCTTCAAAATAAAAAATCCACCGGTTAATAGCAACCTAACATGTATGACCATCGAGCCATAAAGCTATAGAACTTTCTTTTTTTACTTACAACCGCTGCATAATACCAGGAATAACCCTCTATAAACATGAAATTGAACTAAATTTCCTGCATTACATCTTTTTTTTCGATTTCAATGATGTTGTTTTGAGATTTGTATGAAAGAGGTTTGCGCCATTTTAGTGAGAATCAGTGGTTCAATGCTTCACGCTTGTTACCTGTTAGTTCTTAAATTGCAGCATAGAATTCCGGATTACCGTCACATAATGGTAATCAGGTCTCCACATATATAACTTGTATCCATGAATGAATACACGATTTTCGCAATTGGCGATTCGGCAATCACAATTGATTTTGGAAATTATATCAGTGAGTCGTTGAATAAGAAGGTAATGGCCATGCAATCCTGGCTTCACCAAAACTCTTTTGAAGGCCTGGTAGATATTATCATAGCATACAGTTCACTTTCTATCATCTACGACCCGGCGGTACTGGCATCCAAAAACAACATCTCGAAACCGGTATTCGAATTCGTAAAACAAAAGTTAACAGATGCCTATCACCTTTCTTCCGTTCAGGAAAGAGATCGGATTGTAAAACGCATCCCAGTATGTTATGATGAATCCTTCGGCCCTGACCTGGGCTTTATTTCCTCGGAGAAACAAATTAAAATGGATGAAATTGTTTATCTGCACACGTCTATCACTTATCGTGTATATATGATCGGGTTTCAGCCTGGCTTTCCTTATATGGCATCGGTAAACGAACGCATTGCCATACCCAGGAAAGATAAACCAAGGCAGTTGGTAGCTGCAGGCAGTGTAGGTTTGGCAGGAATTCAGACAGGTGTTTACCCGCTTGATTCACCAGGTGGATGGCAGATTATTGGGAGAACGCCATTTAAGTTGTTTGATAAAACAAAGCCCAACCTGCTAATTATGAAACCGGGAGACCAGGTGCAGTTCTATCCTGTTACCATGAAAGAATTCTCCAGGTTATCGAACAGAAGATCATAAAATCTACATCATGTCAATTGTAATAATAAAACCAGGTATCCTTGATACGATACAGGACCTTGGAAGAAACGGGCAGGGCAGCTTCGGCATTAATCCGGGAGGCGCCATGGATCGTTTAGCGGCACGGCTGGCAAATGTGTTAACGGGCAACCATTTAAATGAAGCAGTTATCGAGATCCATTATCCTGGTCCCCAAATACTATTCGAGCAAGACGCGTTGATCACAATAACCGGGGCAGATTTTACCGCTGGTCTTAATGACGAACCCCTGCCACTTTGGAAGCCTGTTTTGATCCGGAAAAACACAGTACTGCAATTTCCGGTACTGAAAAAAGGCGCCCGGGCTTACCTGGCTGTTCATGGGGGATTTTGTGTAGAGCATTGGTTAAACAGCTATAGTACCAACCTTAAAGCCGGTATTGGCGGGTGGAAAGGAAGGAGGCTCGAAAAAGGAGACGAATTGTTTTTCAGGGAAAGCAATTGCCGCATCGCTGATTTGTTTAAGTCTGAGAACAACTTTCAGTTATTACCGTGGAGTGTTAACCCTTATAGTTTTTATAAAGACCTCCATGAAGTGCTATTCATTCCGGGACATGAATGGAACGAATTAACCAGCAAGTCGAAACATGACCTTTCTTCCAGCACTTACACGATTCACCCTTCTTCCGACAGGATGGGATATCAACTGAGAGGAAACTTGTTGCACCTGGAACAAAAGAAGGAAATGGTTTCCTGCGCTGTCAGTTTTGGAACTATCCAGCTATTACCAAACGGGCAGCTGGTGATCCTGATGGCAGACCATCAGACATCTGGTGGTTATCCACGAATAGGTCATATTATCTCGCCGCATCTTCCTAAACTGGCGCAACTAAATCCGGGTGATTCGCTCCAGTTCCGTCCAATTGATATCATTACAGCAGAAAGCTTTTTACTGTCTCAACATAATGAACTGCAGATTCTTTACAGGGCCTGCGAAGACCGCCTAAAAAAACTATATGCCGACTGTAGACCTTAATTGCGACATGGGTGAAAGTACAACCTTGTACGAGTACTCACTAGAAAAAGACATCGAGTTGATGAGGTATGTAAGTTCCGTTAACCTGGCTTGTGGCTATCATGCCGGTGATGCCTATACGATGCACCGGCTTGTTGAATGCGCGTTAGAACGCAATATAGGCGTTGGTGCACATCCTGGTTTTCCTGATAAGGAAAATTTTGGCAGAAAAGAGATGAGGCTTTCTCCTGAAATGTTGTACGATAGTATCATATACCAGCTGGGTGCACTACAGGGCTTCCTGGGTATTTACGGTAGTAAACTTCACCATGTGAAGCCGCATGGTGCATTGTACAATATGGCAGCAAGAGAGCAAATGCTGGCCGAAATTATATGTAATGCCGTCATCGATTTTGGAGGGGAGCTTATCTTATATGCTTTGTCTGGAAGTGAATTGATCAGGTGCGCGGAAAAATCCGGTCTTAAAACTGCCAGTGAGGGTTTTGCGGACCGAACCTATTGCGAAGATGGATCACTGACACCCCGATCGGGCAAAAACGCCATGGTGGAAGATGAAACGGTTGCGGTAAACCAAGCACTGCAAATCGCCTCTTTGGGAACAGTAACTGCATGGAACGGAACCCAGGTGAGCATCAAGGCTGATACCATCTGCATTCATGGAGATGGAGCACATGCCGTAAATCTGGCTAAAGCAATTCATGACAACTTCAATGAACACCATGTCACTATCCAACAGCCCAGGTAATCCGAACCTGACCAAAGGATGGGGAGGCCCAGTAATGGGCGCGGCGTTTCTCATGGCAACGTCCGCCATTGGTCCTGGCTTTATCACGCAAACTACGGTTTTCACCAACCTGCTCCTCAGCAGCTTCGGTTTTGTAATCCTTGTTTCAATTCTACTGGACATTATCGCGCAACTTAATATCTGGCGAATTATAGTTGTATCCGGACTTCGCGCCCATGACCTGGCAAATAACCTGTTGCCGGGATTGGGCTACCTGTTATCATTTCTTGTTGTTGCCGGGGGTATTGCTTTCAACATCGGTAATGTTGCTGGCGCTGGTTTAGGTATCAACGTGCTAACAGGTATAGATATACTGCCAGGTGCTATTATCAGTGCATTCATTGCCCTGGTGATCTTTTGGTTCCGGGAGGCCGGCAAAGCAATGGACCTGCTCTCAAAGATCCTCGGGTTTGTAATGATCGGGCTAACACTTTATGTGGCCATTAGCTCAGGCCCCCCCTTGCTGGATGCAGTTCACCATAGTTTTTTTCCTTCTGTTATCGATACTACCGCTATAGTTACCCTGGTAGGCGGAACGGTAGGTGGATATATCAGCTTTGCAGGGGCGCACCGTTTGCTCGACGCGAACATCAAAGGGGTCGCTTCGCTACCCCAGGTATCGAAAAGCAGTGTAAGCGCCATATTACTCGCTTCTACCATGCGAATTTTATTGTTCCTCGCTACGCTTGGGGTAGTGGTGGGGGGAGCCAGTTTAAGCAGAGAAAACCCTGCCGCTT